>NZ_JACSWB010000131.1 GCF_016888135.1 Leptolyngbya sp. CCY15150 | reverse complement strand
ACTGGTAAGGACCACCGTTGTACAACCACTCATCTAAGGAAGCTGCTTCCCAGATGGGGTAGAAGTGCAAGCCAATGGCGTTGGACGAAGGCACAACGGCACCGGAGATGATGTTGTTGCCGTAGATCAAGGAACCTGCAACAGGCTCGCGGATACCGTCGATGTCAACGGGAGGGGCTGCCACGAAGGCAATGATGAAACAGATGGTGGCGGTGAGCAGGGTGGGGATCATCAAGACGCCGAACCAGCCTACGTAGAGGCGATTTTCGGTGCTGGTGACCCAGTTACAAAACTGCTCCCACAGGTTGGCGCTTTCGCGCTGCTGTAGAGTTGTGGTCATATTTATTAGTGCTTACTTCAGCGAAGTTACGTATGTAGTCGGATAACCGACCATGTCTCTATGTTAAGGGATATGTTGACTTTTGTAAAGTTTTTGGGGGAATTTATCGGGAATCACGGCTAGAAGCGATCGCCCCCACCTTGTCCCAGTCCAGTGCTGGGCGGGCTATGGAGAGAGATTTCCCTACCTGAGATTGTGTCTGTGGTTATCATAGAGGTCTGAATGAGCCACGAATGTAACGGCTGCTTAATCTATAAAGACGGCTGAAGATGCGATCGCTTCCGAACCCCATGTCCCCAGAAAGACCTCAAGCCTCCTCGGTGATCACCTACAGCCCTGCCTATACTTTGGTGCCCACCTACGAGTGCTTTAACCGCTGCAGCTACTGCAACTTTCGGGTGGATCCCGGGCAAGATGAATGGCTATCGCTATCTGAAGCTGAAACTCGACTGCGATCGCTGCAGTCCCAAGGCGTGATTGAGATCCTAGTGCTGAGTGGCGAGGTGCATCCCGATCATCCTCGGCGATCGCTCTGGTTCAACCACATCTATCAGCTATGTCACCTAGCGCTCAACCTAGGATTTCTTCCCCACACCAATGTTGGGCCGCTGCGTCGCGATGAAATGCAGCGCCTCAGCCAGGTGAATGTATCCATGGGGCTGATGTTGGAGCAGATGACCCCCAAGCTTTTACAGACAGTTCATCGCCATGCCCCCAGTAAAGATCCGCAGCGGCGCTTACAGCAGTTGGAATGGGCTGGGGAATTACACATTCCCTTCACCACGGGGCTGCTCTTGGGCATTGGCGAGTCCCCGATGGACTGGCAGGACACCCTGAGGGCGATCGCTGAGGTTCACCAACGCTATGGTCATATCCAGGAAGTGATCCTGCAGCCCCATCGTCCTGGGACTTCCCAGACATGGGATGGGGACGCCTTTGATGCCAATCGCCTGCCCGATGTAGTGGCGATCGCTCGTCAACTGCTGCCAGACATAACCCTGCAAATTCCGCCCAACCTAGTTTCTGTCCCCACTCTGCTTGCCTGTCTGGAGGCCGGTGCGCGGGACGTTGGCGGCATTGGCCCCACCGATGAAGTCAACCCCGACTATCCCCATCCCTGCGATCGCACCCTGGCTGATCATCTCGAACAGGCCGGCTGGGATCTGCGCCCCCGCCTACCTATTTATCTCCACCATGATGACTGGCTGGCTCCAGATCTGCACAATAGAGTCAGGGCCTGGCGACAGCGTCTGGGATCATGATGGAACGAAGCAAAGAGCAGCCATGACGATCGGCATTTGGGTTTTGGGAGATCAACTCTGGCAGGAGCAGGCGGCCCTGGCCAGTTGTGCAGATCAACGGGCCGCGACGCCCGTTCTCTTGATCGAATCCCGGCAGCAGGGGCGATCGCTGCCCTACCACCGGCAGAAGCTGGTGCTGGTCTGGTCGGCGATGCGACATTTTGCTGAGGAACTACGTCCGGCGGGCTGGCCCGTAACCTACGCGATCGCAGAGTCCTTTGAACCAGCGCTGCGGGACTGGGTGACCCAGCAGGGGATCACGGAACTGCGGGTGATGGTGCCCAGCGATCGCCCCCTGCAGCGCTGGTTGCCGGCCCTAACGTTGCCCTGCGAACTAACCCTAGTGCCCAACAATCATTTTCTGTGGGATGCGGAAACATTTCACGCTTGGTCTAAGGGCGCAACCCAGCTCGTCATGGGCAACTTCTACAGCACCGGTCGCCGTCGCTTTCAGGTGCTGATGGAGGGCAAAAAGCCTGTGGGAGGACGCTGGAGCCTGGATCAAGACAACCGCAAACCGCCTAAGACTGGTCTGAATCCACCGCCGCCCCTCTGGTTTGAGCCCGATGCCATCACCCGCGCCGTCATGGCGACCGTGGAGCAGGACAATGGGAGCCAGTATGGAGCGATCGCTCCCTTTGGGTGGGCAGTCACCCGCTCCCAAGCTCTACAGGTGCTGGACTACTTTATCGACCATCGTCTCCCCACCTTTGGCCCCTATCAAGATGCCATGGTCACGGGGCAGGACACGCTCTGGCACGCTCTGCTGTCGCCCTACCTCAACCTCGGCTTACTCCATCCCTTAGAGGTGATCCGGGCAGCGGAGGCGGCCTACTGGGATCGACAGCTACCGCTCAACAGCGTCGAGGGGTTTATCCGCCAAGTGCTGGGCTGGCGGGAATATATGCACTGCATTTATCAGTACCATGTGGACGATACTTACCCCCAGAGCAACTGGTTTGGGCATCATGAATCCCTGCCGGCCTTCTTTTGGGATGCTCAGAAGACGGACATGAACTGCCTGCACCAAACCCTGGATCAGGTCGAGCGCACCGGCTATGCCCACCATATTCAGCGGCTCATGATCTTGGGCAACTTTGCTCTGATTGCCGGGCTTGAGCCCCAAGCGGTGGAGCAATGGTTCCACGCGGCTTTCATCGATGCCTACGACTGGGTGATGCAAACCAACGTGCTGGGGATGGGGCTGTTTGCCGATGGGGGAATGCTGGCCACCAAGCCCTACGCCGCCTCAGCCAACTACATCAACAAAATGAGCGACTATTGCAAAAGCTGTCGCTATGATCACCGCGATCGCTATGGAGACCATGCCTGTCCATTCAATATGTTCTACTGGGACTTTCTTGATCGCCACCGAGAAAAGCTTCAGTCCCAAGGACGGATGAGTTTTATCCTCAAACACCTCGACAAGATGACAGATGCAGAACGCCAAACCCTGCGCCAGAAAGCCCAATCCTGGCATGATCAAACCCCAAAACTTGCGCCGAGAGCCATCGATCAACCCTAGTTAATCCGGGAGCGATCGCCCCTTTCCGGAGGGAAAGTCCTCAAATATTCGTGATCCCCTCTTGCCAATCGTGTCCTACAGTCAGACACTTAGGGGGAGAGAAGATGGCACAATTTAAGAGGCAGTTAAGAGGTTCTTGTGAAACGAGTACTCGCAATCATCCTGGGAGGGGGTGCCGGCACCCGTCTATATCCACTCACTAAGCAGCGTGCAAAGCCAGCCGTACCTCTAGCTGGTAAGTATCGCCTGATTGATATTCCGGTTAGCAACTGCGTTAACTCCGAAATTCTTAAAATTTACGTTCTAACCCAGTTCAATTCCGCGTCCCTCAATCGACACATTTCTCGGGCCTACAGCTTTTCCGGGTTTAGTGATGGATTTGTGGAAGTGTTGGCCGCTCAGCAAACACCGGATAACCCAAGCTGGTTTCAAGGAACGGCGGATGCGGTCAGAAAATATCTCTGGTTGCTGGATCAATGGGACATTGACGAGTTTTTGATTCTCTCCGGGGATCATCTCTATCGCATGGACTACCGCTTGTTCATCGAGCGCCACCGCGAAACCAACGCGGATATCACCCTATCGGTTGTGCCCATTGATGAGAAGCGGGCCTCTAGTTTTGGGTTGATGAAAATCAACGACTCCGGGCGAGTGATTGATTTCTCAGAAAAGCCCAAGGGCGACGAGCTGAAAGCGATGCGTGTCGATACCACCACCCTAGGGTTGACGGCTAGCGAAGCTCAGGAGATGCCCTACATTGCCTCCATGGGTATCTATGTCTTCAAGCGTCAGGTGTTGTTTGATCTGCTGCAAAACTCGTTAGATCAAACGGACTTTGGTAAGGAAATTATTCCTGCATCAGCGAAGGATTACAACGTTCAAGCCTACCTGTTTAAGGGCTATTGGGAAGATATTGGAACCATTGAGGCATTTTATGATGCCAACCTTGCCCTCACGGCCCAACCCAATCCTTCCTTCAGCTTTTATGACAAAACAGCGCCTATTTACACCCGGGCTCGCTATCTGCCGCCCACCAAGCTGCAAAACTGCCAAATCACGGAATCGATGATTGGAGACGGCTGTATTCTAAAAGAATGCCAAATCCATCACTCTGTTTTGGGTATTCGCTCGCGGGTGGAAACGGGCTGTAATATTCAAGATTCCCTATTGCTGGGCGCTGACTATTATCAATCCCAGGTTGAACGCAAGGGCGATCGCGATGATTCTGGCATTCCCATTGGCATCGGCCCGAACACCACCATTCGCCGAGCCATTGTGGACAAAAATGCTCGCATTGGTCAGGATGTACAGATCATCAACAAAGACCGTGTTCAGGAAGCAGAACGGGAAGGGCAGGGCTTCTACATCCGTAGCGGCATTGTGGTGATTTTGAAAAATGCTGTGATTTCCGACGGTACGATCATCTAAGCACAGCTCGCGATATCCCACCGTTCAGCAACAGGTTTCCCTCTAGTTCCTATGACTAGGGGAAAACCCAGGGTGGCGCGACACTCCACTCATAGAGTTGTTCTGCACCATCCCTGGTAGACTGAAAAACCTCGAAGCCCCTCACCCCAAACCCCTCTCCCAGAGCGGAGGGGCTTTGAAAAAACTACACCTAGCTTCCCTCAATATTCCGTGATAGGGGACTTGATTATAGACTTACTTGCGTGAGACCTTGGCGTGGATGGCTGCCTCGGTGGTCACGCAATTTTTCGTAGCATTCTCGCTCCACGTCCGTGAGAGTTTTGGGAACAGCGATCGCCACCCGTACTAATTGATCGGTGCGGCCACCCTTAGGCTTCAGCCAGCCCTTGCCTCGCAGTCGCAGGGTCTGCCCCGAGCGAATGCCTGGGGGAATATTCACGGTGACCATCCCATCCGGCGTCGGTACATCCACCGCCGCGCCTAACGCTGCTTCATCCGGGGCGATCGGTACTTCACAGACAAGATTCTCGCCCTCAAACTGGAAGAAGGCGTGGGGCTGGAGTTCCACATTGAGATATAAGTCTCCAGCTTGCTGAGTGTAGGGATTGGGCGACCCCTTGCCCCTTACCCGGATGCGCTTACCCGTGGTGACACCGGCTGGAATCTTGACTCGGATTTCGTCCGATCCTATTCTCAAACGTTTCTGGACACCGTGAAAGGCCTCCGACAAGCTGAGGCTGAGAGCAACATCTACATCACCGCCACTGACCGATGAAGGATCAGTAAATCCGGAAAAGTCGCCAAAACCTGGGCCTCCGGGTGGACGGCTGTAGGTGCGTTGCCCGCCTCGGGGGGCTGCGCTGCCAAACCGACCCAGGAGTTCGTTGATAAATTCGTCAAAGCTGCCGTACTGGCTGAAATCAAAACCACCAAAGTCAACTGGATTGCCGCCGCCTGGCCAAGCCTGATCGGCCTGCTTCCAATATTGACCAAATTGGTCATACTTCTTGCGCTTATCCGGATCGGACAGAATCTCGTAGGCTTCGTTGATTTCCTTGAACCGCGCCTCAGCTACCTGATCACCTGGGTTGAGATCAGGGTGAAATTTGCGAGCCAGTTTGCGAAACGCTTGTTTCACGTCATCATGACTCGCCGATTTGCTGACTCCCAAGATGGCGTAGTAGTCTCTGAAATCAGTCGCAGCCATTGATACGTTCTCCTTACTGGATATGCACGGTACACAGGATTTGCAATTCTGATGCTGATTCTAGGGTAACAGGCAAAAGATTGGTAACAGTTCGGTTATTGCTGAGGAAGCGATCGCAATTTCCACACTGGAGCATCTGATGGGCAGCCAGATGGAGGATGGGTTTGGGCCCAAAGTCCCGCTAAAATCCCGTTAAAATACACAGTGGGGCGAGGTTCATGGAAGAGCGATCGCCCCTGTGATAAACCTAAGGAGAGGATGATGGCTCGAACAGCTTCCACCATGTTAGATCTAGGCACCCTCGCCCCAGATTTTCAACTCCCCGATGTGGTCACGGGTGAAACAGTCTCGCTGTCTACGTTTGCGGGCAAGAGCGGCTTATTAGTCATGTTCATCTGTCGCCATTGCCCCTTTGTGAAGCATGTGCAGCAGCAGCTAGCCGCGATCGGTCATGACTACCTGCCCAAGGGGCTGGGGATTGTGGCGATCAGCGCTAATGACGCGGTGAACTATCCCGATGATGCGCCGGAGAGCCTCAAAGCCATGGTGAGTGAGGTGGGCTTTGCGTTTCCTCTCTGTTTTGATGAAACCCAAGCAACTGCCAAGGCCTACACCGCCGCCTGCACCCCTGACTTTTTTCTCTTCGATGGCGATCGCGCCTTAGTCTATCGAGGGCAGCTTGATGACAGCCGACCGGGGAATGATCAGCCGGTGGACGGTCATAGCCTGCGGGCTGCGATCGAGGCGGTGTTGGCTGGCCAGCCCGTGGATGCCGACCAACGTCCTAGCATCGGCTGCAATATTAAATGGAAGCCGGGTACTGCTCCGCAGTCCTAAGATCCGTTCCCGAGCCTGAGGCCATGGACTGAGTCAAACAGATCGCGGAACGGTAACGAACGATAGGAAAGCGATCGCTCCTGAACCACCAGCCTGCATTATGGTAGGAACTTTGGTAGGAACAGAGGAAGCGATCGCCCTATAAATCACACTGCCAGCGCCAACACCCAGTCCTTCAGCAGCGCATTCACCTGCTCCGGCACCTCATCATGGGGACAGTGGCCCGCCTGGAGATAGTGCTCTGTCAGATGGGGGTAGTATTGCTTAAACTTAGCGCTGCGCTCTCGGGTATTCATCCAAGGATCGCCCTCGCCCCACAGCATCAGCAACGGACAGGCTAGCTGCTGGAGCAACACATCCACCTTTTCGCCCTGGGGCGACTTAAAGATTGAGGCAAACACCTGAGCTGCACCGCGATCGCAGGAGGGACGATAGATGTCTTCCACCAGTTGATCGGTGACGGCTGTTTTGTCTAAATAGACTTTCTCCAAGGTTTTACGAATCGTCGATCGCCGTCGGCTGTATTGAAACAGCAGGTAGCTGGGCACTGGTTGTAGTAAGACCGATTGAATTGTTTGCCGAATGGCCCTGCCCAGGGTGGGCTTGGCTGACGTCGGCGTGCTGCTGGTAAACGTCCCGGCGCTGTTGAGCAAGACCAGGCCTTGCACAGCATCGGATCGCTGGGCCGCTACGCAGAGACAGGCATAGCCGCCCAAGGAATTGCCCGCCACCACCGCCGGGGCTTGAATCACCTCGGTGATGAAGTCGTAGAGCTGATCGCGCCAGAGATCGCCGCTGTACTGCATCTCCGGTTTTGCCGATCGCCCAAATCCCAGTAGATCAATGGCCCAAACCTCAAAATCTTGCTGCAGTTCCGCCACGTTCTTCCGCCAGTGGTCGGTGGAGGCTCCAAACCCATGGACGAGCAACAGCGGCGGGCGCTGTCCCTGCCGTTGCCCAGCTTTCACGTAGTAAATAGACTGATCACGCCACTGCCAGACATGCCCAGAAACCGGAGTCAGGATAGATTGCATAGGTTTGGCGAAAGATTACGATTTGTTACATTACTTTCATCATCGTAACCCAGGTTTCTGTCGGAAGGGAGGTCTCAGGAGGGAGAGGAATCTTTTACACTGAGCAGGGGGTTAGTTTTACGGAACCCTCGCTGTATTGTCCCATTTACATTGCCATGGCTTTATCTCGACCGGCTCGCAAGCGTAGCTTACATAAAAATTTCTGGTTTGAGCGAGGCATGGCGATGCTTGCCTTAGTCAACTTGGGGCTTCTGGTCTTTGATCTCAGCTATGTTCCCTTTCGGGATTTCTACCTGCGCAATTTTCCAGAATTTACGGCTACCTATGGTGAGCAGTTTAAGGGGATGGAACCTCACCGGGCCACCGCCGCCTACCTAGAAATCGTGGCAGAGCTAGAGGCCCAGGTCGCCAATCAAGGGCTTTCATCCGACCGATCTGGGGATCTGCTGGAGGAGCTGCGCATCCTCAGTGATGAGATGATCGACGAAAATCCCTTTGCGATCGCCAATAAATCGGGCACCTTAGAACGCATCAAAAACCGGATGCGCGATCGCACCGACAACGATTCAGCCAAGCAGGCGTTTAACGAATTTTGGACGGTCACCTACCTCAGTGAAGCTGGGTGGGCAGACTCCATGCGCTTTTTCCGCGAGGATATTGCGCCGTTAATTGCCACCAATTACTTTCGAGGGATTGGTGAAGATGGACGACCTACGGATAATTTTTGGTTGATCGATCGCTGGTTTATTGGCGTGCTGGGGCTAGAATTTTTGCTGCGCACCATTTACCTCAGCCGTCGCTATAACGGCACCAACTGGTTAGATGCCATCATTTGGCGCTGGTATGATTTGCTGTTTTTTATACCGTTTTGGCGGTGGTTGCGGGTTATCCCAGTGACCGTGCGTTTGGGGCAAGCCAAGCTCGTTCATCTTGCCTTTGTGAGCAACCGCATTCGCCGCGCCTTGGTGACCCACTTCGCGATTGAGCTAACGGAAGTGGTGATTATTCGCGCCATCGATCAGGTCAAGAATTTGATTCAGGGTGGAGATGTTCGTCAGTTCCTGCTGCGATCGGGTAGCAGCACCCAAAGCTATATCAACCTCAACGGTATCAATGAAATAGAGGTGATCTCCCAGCGGATTTCCGCCTTGATGCTGGATCATGTCTTGCCTCAGGTGAAGCCCGATCTAGATGCGCTCTTGTGCCATAGTGTAAACTCTGCTTTGCAGGGAACACCGGTTTACCAAGGTCTGCTTAATGTGCCCAACTTTGAACGCAGTTCTGATCAGCTAATCAATACTCTTGTTAGTCAGTTCTCCAGCCAATTTTATGGCGTTCTTAAGGGAATGCTGGAAGATGAGAAAGGAGCAGCCCTGACCCAAAAAGTGCTGGAAAGCCTTGGGAAAGCTAGCCGCCAAGAAGCCATTACCCAGGAAGCCACGGTGAAAGAAATTGAATCACTGCTGAGCATCTTCTTGGAAGAGGTGAAGGTGAATTATGTGAAGCGCCTCTCGGAGGAGGATCTAGAAGCCTTGCAAGCAGAGGCTCAAGATACCTTGTATGAGCTGGTGTAGCTTTAACGCCCCAGCAGGTTGGGGATACCGTTACATCCACCCGGTATGGTTGCACGGGTTTTGCTACCGCCCCAAGCACAGCAGTAGTAGCGTTGTTCGTCGGATAGGCGAGCGACTTGGCTGAAGTTAGCATTTTCGATCACGGCTCCGGTGAAGGCTCCGGTTTGATAGTTGGGGCGATCGCTGCGGGTGCGGGGGGTGGCTGTTGCTGCAGAGCCATAGTAGAGACGGGCACCCATGAGATCTGAGCCCGTGAGGTTGGCATCGCAGAGAATCGTACGGGCAACGTTAGTCTTGACAAGATCACAGTGACTGAGATTGGCGCGAATGAGGTTGACTTCGCTCAAGTCAGTCCATCGGAGATCCGTGCCAGATAGATTGGCTCCAGCCAGCATAACGCCTAGATCAATCACCCGTACACCGTCACCTCGATCCTCTTGATAACCGCCAGCTCCATCGAGAATGGCGCGTCCTAGGCGGCGATCGCGCCTCAGCGGTGTCAATAATCGTGATTGGGACAGAAAACGAACAATTTTGGCCTTGCCGCCAGCGTCAACACTGCTCAGGATGGCGGCAGTGCGTCCTTCAGCGATCGCCCGTTCCTGAGGCCAATCTTCCAGCAGCCCCTCTTCATCCAGCACAAGATCAGAAATGCCCTGAAAGTAGGAATCAATCGTCTGCTGCTGGGTAATGGTATTTTGCTGAATCGTCAAATCTTTAGAAATCACATATTGCCGCCAAGCAATATAGACCGCCAGCACCGCAATTAAAATTTGCCCTAACGCCCCAAAGGCATCTCCCAAGGCACCCACCGCTTCCCAGTTCACCTGCGTGGCCGCCCAGCGAGAGACACCCAGCCCCCATGCTGAAAACCGCAGCAGCATCCCTAGGGCGAGGATGAGGCTGGCCGTTGCCAACAAGAGCGATCGCTGCTGGGCCGATAAAACGTTAGCCACCACGTCATACAGCGTTGGCCCGATCACCGTTATGGATAGGATTAACAGAATACCTGCGCTGGCCAGCCCTAAAATAGCGCTGTTAATCAGCAGGCTGAGGACAGCCATACTTAGGGTAATGGCAAAGAGGACTGGGCGGGATGGCAACAGGTCGCTGGTCAGCAAAGGCTCTGCCGCTTCTACCCTAGGCTCAACTAATGGTGTGGAGAGTGTGTCTATATGAGCGGTAGGGGAATGCGGCGGATCCTCTTGGGGAGTATCCGTTAACAGCATTGACCCCTCTGATCCATCACCAGGTTCAGAGGGGTTTACGTTAGCAGCATCATTGGGCAAGGGAGAGTCAGAGTCAGCCGTCATGGAGTCTTGGATAAAAAGCAGGACATGGAAGCGATCGCTAGCTCAATCCTAGCTGGCATCGAACCATAGTGCTAAGTAGAAAGTCTCATGGATAGGCGGTGCAGGATGCATGAGCAGCGGCGTAGCGTATCAAAGCCTTACGAGATGCGCACTGTAGTCAACCTCCATCGCACAACTTTAAAGCACCTTGCACCACAAGTTATGGACTGCGATCGTCCCATGCACCTAGCTTGTATGATGCCTCAACCTGAGTCGATCAACAGCGCTGCTCTTCATCTAAAAGCTAGCGGCTACGGACTCAAGAACGCATGGGCAGCCCTGGCGCATAGGCCTCAACAACATTGCCCGTTTGTGAGCAGGTAATCATCAGATAATCGCAGGATGCGCATTGGGTTTGCACTTGCAACGTTTGGCTACCTAAAACATGGAAGCGTTCTGCCAGACTGCCACAGTTTGGACAACGGATGATTTGAATGGCTTGCATTTTAAAGATTCCTCAAAACTTGTGTGATGAACAACTGAAACTGTAGGCAGGGCACTAGGTTCACACTCTTAAAGTTCACATCAAATGAACGCCTCCATGGCAAGGTGTGTTGTCTTCTAGTCCTAAGCTGCTATACCGAGAAAAATGGGTATTAAATTGAGCAATGTGAAAATTTAAGACCCTGTTACTGCTAGGCAACCTATCAAGACCGTATTTCTCATAGGTTGTCCAGACAAAAAGGCAGTGATCCTAAAGATGCAACCCTTACATTGATTTCATGTTCAACATTATGCCTCCTGCAATACGAGATTGCAGATAACCGACACAATTTATCATGACATCGAAGCAACGGCAAAACATCTGTCTAAAGATCTAAATTTAGGTTTTATTAACCCTCACTAAATGATCAAATAATTGTATAAAGGCTAACAATTGAAAACCTAACAACTTAAATTGGGGATCAGACAGAAATCATGGATTTCTATATCAAGAAGCACAAAGCCTGATGAAGGAAAAAGGGCTATCTATATAAATAATAGCTGGGGATCAAGTAAAACCGTATACACCAAAACATTAAGAAAATATGGACTTCCAGCCCTGTGGACGGGAATGAGCCTCTGTCATCCTTCGTCTAAACCAGGAAAGTCTTCCAAGTGCTGTTCATCACTAGCTTGATTCTCCAGAACTCTGTAGGGTTATAAAAAAGATCAGGTAGTCCAGATTTTTTTCAAAAAAAAGATCCACAACGGTATGCTGGGAAACAATTATAGAATCCAATATAGAATCCAATGTCGAGTTTCATCTGTCATGGTTTCGTCCCTACCAGCAGAGCGATCGCCCTACAAAACCAAAACGTACCCAGGTTTTATCAGAGGGAGGCGATCGGGAGCATCCCACTTTTGCAAAAACAGTGCCAAGGGGGAGAATAGAAGGGTAGCCCTAGGGATCACTCGCTATGACACCTGAAGACCAAGAGCG
>NZ_JACSWB010000130.1 GCF_016888135.1 Leptolyngbya sp. CCY15150 | reverse complement strand
CCGTTGGGGTCGGCACTGGGTGCGCCAATGATCAGGTCATCGACGCCATCGCCATTGACATCCCCGGCACTGCTCACTGAAAAACCGAAACGGTCAAATTGTGCCCCCCCAACGAGACGAAAGCCATTGCTGCCACTGAGGGTGGATAGATTGAGGGGGATACTAAAATCACCACCACCAAACACCACATAGCTAGAGCCGGAATCGAAGCCGTTGGAGTCGGCAAAGGGTGCGCCAATGATCAGGTCATCGACGCCATCGCCATTGATATCCCCGGCACT
>NZ_JACSWB010000129.1 GCF_016888135.1 Leptolyngbya sp. CCY15150 | reverse complement strand
TGTCGCCTTGGCTATACGGGGTGCTATCATCGCTTCTCACTAGGTTCCAGCCCTTTTACTCTATTCTATCTACCGCCAGAGTCATTGAAGAGCGATAGCAGGTGTCAGCGGCGATCGCATCGGGACTGATCAGCAGCAGAATGATGGCGGCGGTGTTGAGCTGCTGCTGGATGATTTGGGTGCGATCGCCGCAACCGCTCGGCTGGCTGAAGCTCGGGAGACTGGGGGGTAGAAACGAGTATGTCTTCTGCTATACAGGGCTGCTCTTTCACGGTTGTCGATCGCTATCTTTGCTACGATTAGGTCAATGTCTATTCAACACTCAGCTTTCAAGTCAGGCATTCTTCATGATCAATAAAACCTTAATCAAGATTCACTTAGGCAACATAAGGTAAAAAAGAGACGTGGATAAGAAGGGAGAAGACTTCTCCGTACTCAACCCATAAAAACCATGAACAGAAGTCAAGTTTTACAAGCCTACCGCGATCGCATCCTTCAGGGTAAGCGCAACAAACTCTCCCTCAAGGAACGATTGGCGTTGGTGGAGTTTCTCATTGAGGATCTGAAACAACTCACCCAAGAAGACGATATCCGGGCACGCTGTGAAGAAGAGATCGCCTTACTCGAAGAAGGCTATCCTCGCCGAACACTGGCAAACGACTACATTCCTCAGTATAGGAAAGCGATCGCTGATGCCCTAGAAGCCGGCATTCTCCCTCTTAATGAGCACACGAGTCACTCCTATTCCTATACCCAATATATGACGGGTTTACAGATGGAGCGGTCTGAACATTACGCTCTCACATTTCTTAAATATGATCAAGATACCTATGCCAATCTCCGGCAAAGAAGTGTTGAGCGGAATGCCAAGCGGCTTGATAACCTGCAAGTTGTGCCTATAGAAGCCTTCATGAGACGGGCTACAGAACTTCTAGGCAAGGGTTCATCCGAAGAGTTAGCGATCGCTCTCTGTGCTCTCACAGGTCGCCGCCACACAGAAATTGTCTCTCGCGGGCAATTAACGCTAGGCTCAGACCACGAGTTTGTTCTCTCGTTTCATGGACAGCAAAAGAAAAAAAGTCCTGTCGGCAGCTTCAATATTCTTTCCCTCATTCCTGCATCAGAGGTATTGCCCCATTTTAAGCGGTTCCGGACAATGCCAAAGGTTGCACCTTTGGTAGGACGTCCCCATGATGATCCACTCATTCAAGCCTTCCATACAAGAGTGAATTACCGAATGGCCGACGCTTTTGGGGATGTTCTGGGGGTTCCCCAAGGATTTGAGCGATTAACCATTCATCGACTGCGAGGCGTCTATGCGGCGATCGCTGTTCACTTCTTCTGTCCTGAGATGAGAAATGAAGGACGCTTCTTACAACAGTATCTTGGGCATGACCTCGGTAGCGCCGCCATTCAACATTATCAACACTATCGCCTTGTCAATGATCAAGGAAATCTCCTTCGTGCCAGAGGAGTCAAGCTATCTACCTATGGTCTCCCGGCGCTGCAGCCGGATGATTTAGATCAGCCCCATCTAGAAGTTGATGATCTCCCCAATCCTGCCCCCAGCCCTAGCCCAGATCCTAGCTGGGATGAGCAGTCGCAGGGGGATGACGTTGCCCGCCTCACGGCAGACGTCAATCGATTACGATCGCTCCTGAGGGATACGCAAGACACCTTAACCAGAGTTCAACAAGAGCGAGATGATGCTAGAGCTCAACTGGATAAGCTGCGAACCATTGTGGGCTCAACTCAGCAACACTATCCTGCTGTGAGCAAGCAACCCCACCAGTCTGCAATGGGTAGAGCGATCGCTATCTTTAATGCCATCAAGCAATGGAACCTCTCAGACCACCAACCCACCTGGGCAATCACAGCTAGCCTCCTAGAACGGGAATTCCATATCAATCGCAAAGCTGCCCAATCGTTTATGGCTGACTTTGCCGATGATATCCAAACCCATCATCAACGCATTGGGGTTACCAATCCCAGAAGCCATAACCGCCACAATAATCCAAGTGATCTTAAAGCCTTTGTTCAGCATACCTAGCCTTCAGCTTCCCCAATCTTGTGTGCGTATAATACGTGAACAACCATGACTCGCTACTCATCAGACTGGGTGCCGATTCCAGTTCATGCGTATAGACCATGCACTTATACATACCATTCTGACATCATCAAGATAACCGTCACTATTCTATGAACGATCCAACCGTCTCCACCCTATCCAGCGATCGCTTCCTATATACGCCCCCACCCTCAGCTCTCTCCGCCAAGCAAATTCTCATTAAGCCCAATCTCGGCTATCCGGTTCCTCATCCAGTAACCGTTAGTCTCCATGTCCTCACTCAAGTTATAAAAGGCATTCAACTCGCCAATCCTCACGCCGACATTTTGATCGTCGAAGGGGTCTGCTCTGCCCGATCCTTAAATGACATCGCGGCCACCCTGACGATTCAACCTCTGATCAAAGATAAGATACATTTATTAGATGCTGATACCCTCCCCCTAACCGATTATCCCAACCGTTGCACTAAGCCTGTACGCTTCAGCTCCATGTGGGCTCCTGCCCTCTTACAGGAAGTCGATTGCCGGATTAGCCTTGGGGCATTCAAGTCTACCCAACTCAAGGGAGAGACATTAATTTCCGCATCCCTTAAAAATTTATACGGTCTATTCCCCCGATCGCGCTATAAGGCTCGCAGTCCCAACTCTCGGGGCCAGCTCCACCGCCCGTCCGTGCCGCTGATTCTACAAGATGTCTACGGCTGCATCGGACATTTATTTGATGCCGGGGTTGTCGATGCTACCTATATGTATAGCAGTCCCGACTGGAAACCCGATCGCTCTGGAGCTGGAACATTTCTCAATCAGGTGATCGTGGGCTCTAGTCTCCTGGCGGTCGATCAAGCGGCTTGCGACATGGCCCAAGTGCCAATTCCCTCCTATATAGAAGGCATCCGACAAAACTGTCCTTTCGCCACCTAGCAGCGTGATGGACGCCAGCCATCTACAGATGGGCAGTGCCGATCGCTACCTCCAGAACCAAAAGATGTTAACTTTGATGAAGGAGATTTGATAGCGTGTATCCATGATTATGTCTAGATTTCGGCAATTTATCAGCTTTTTACTCTCTGCCTTGCTGGGAGTAGGACTACTATCTCAACCCGCCTATGCGGCCAGTTCCGCTGCCATTCGAGCCTATGACGATGTCACTCCCACCACCAGGAGCTATGCAGGGGAAACGTTGATTCAAGCGCAGTTTAATAATGCGACGCTAGAGGGCGCAGATTTTAGTGGAGCCGATCTGCGGGGGGCGGTGTTTAACGGTTCTGTTCTGAAGAACGCCCGCTTTCAAGGCGCTGACCTCAGCGATAGCATCGCCTACCTGAGCAACTTGGCCGGAGCTGATTTCACGGATGCGGTCTTAACCTCAGCTATGTTGCTGAAGTCTAACTTCAGAGGGGCATCGGTGAATGGAGCGGATTTCAGCTACGCCATGCTGGATCGAGAACAGGTTTTGCGTCTTTGTGAAACGGCCAGCGGTGTGAACCCCGTCACTGGCGTCGATACCCGCGAATCTCTTGGCTGTCAGTAGCGATCGCCCTCTTGCGCACGGATGCGATCGCTACTGACTCACAGCTCCATGTGTGGATATCATTATTCCACACGGGAGCGATCGCTCTTGGCCTAAGCGTTGAGTTTTGTGGCTACCTCTGCCAAACGCTGACCAATAGCCATGACACCGTCTTGCTGCTTCTCATCACTCAACTGTCCCTGATCGTTAAAGGCTTGATAGGAACCCGGTAGCGCTTTTTGCTCAGGAATCACGATCACGCCTATATTTTCTAGAATAGAGCGGACATGCACAAGACCGCGCAAACCACCCAGGCCACCTGGCGACGTTGCCATAATAGCGGCCACTTTTCCTTTGAAACAGGTCAAGGCGAGGGGCGGTTCGCCAGGTTCAGAACGAGACGCCCAGTCGATGGCATTTTTGAGCAGGGGCGTAATCGAACTGTTGTATTCTGGACAGGCAATCAGGAAACCTTGATGAGACTTCAGGAGGTCTTTGAAGGCAAGCACCGAAGCGGGTAAACCCTGCTCGGCTTCCAGATCCTGGTTATAGAGCGGCATGGGATAGTCTTTGAAGTCAATCACCGTGACCTCGGCCCCCGCCTTCTCAGCACCAGCAGCCGCAATTTTGACAAGCTGTTGGTTAAATGACCCTTTGCGAGTACTGCCCGCGAAGGCCAAGATTTTTGTGGATCCAGTCATACAGTTTCTCCAAACGTAAGGGGGATAGGTCTTAGGGTGCAGATAGGGCTCATGCAGGCGATGGGGAAGCGACAGACGGCAGCCGCATGAACCCTACCGCATATTGAGATTCATCGTCTTAGTCAGCAAGGCCGGGATACCCGGCTGTGGGCAGAAGGGACATCAGACCTGCCATGGAGCCTGCCGACGTCCCACCCCCACGCCTAGCAACAGCTATAGGCTCGCATGAGAACCGTCACAGAAGGGCGCAGACTTAGTGTGCTTACATTGGCAGAAGGCAACTTGCTTAGTTTCCTCAATGGTGACCTTAACAGGAGCTAAGCCCGTCCCCTTGTGCGCACCGTCACAATAGGGTTGATTGGCCGATTGGCCGCAGCTACACCACCAATAGTCGCCGGGCTCTAGTTCTAAAACAACGGGCTTGGTGTCTACAATTTTGGGTTCAGTCATTGTGTTTTCCTCTCAAGCAGTATCAGCAGTATTCTTTAAGCATGAGGGGCAGACGCATCGATGACGTTGCCCCCCTGTCATCTAAGCATTGATAGCGTAATTGTGCTAAGCCACCATATCAAACAGCAAGAATTCGGTCTGATCAGCGATCGCTTTTAGATCAATCACAGACTCCTGAGCGATCGCGGCCGCGTCTCCCGCATAGAGGAGTTGGCCATTCACCTCAACAGCTCCCCGCGCCACCTGCACCCAAGCACTGCGATCGCTTCCTAGGCTATGGGTGACCTGCTGCCCAGTTTGCAGCAACGACGCATAGAGGCTCACATCTTGATGGATGGTGACGGAACCTTCCCGGCCATCCTGGGAGCCCACGAGCTTGAGACGGCCCAGCTTTTGCTCATCGGAGAAAAACACCTGCTCATAGCTCGGCTCAATGCCCAGTTGTCCAGGCAGGAGCCATATTTGCAAGAGATGCACCGGCTCCGTGGCAGATGCGTTGTATTCGCTGTGCAGGATGCCGGTACCCGCAGACATGCGCTGCACATCGCCAGGACGCATAACCGCTCCATTACCGATGCTGTCTTTATGCTCCAAAGCGCCAGACAAAACATAGGTGACAATTTCCATGTCTCGGTGGCCGTGGGTGGGAAAGCCTTGGCTAGGCTGCACCTTGTCTTCATTGATAACCCGCAGGGACGAAAACCCCATGTGCTGCGGATCGTAGTAGTTGCCAAACGAGAAGCTGTGGCGGCTATCCAGCCAGCCAATGTTGACAGCACCTCGCTCATGGGATGGACGCAGGGTGATCATAAGAGCGACCTCCAATCGGAATAGTGGGATGTCGAACTCAGTTCGAGTTAGCTCTATTATGAATTGATTCCTCTAGAATTACAATAGCCTACAAAATTGACAGTTTGTCGCTAGAATCGATACAGTCTTAGAACCTTTTGCCCTGCACCCACTGTAGAAGATCCACCCCTGGTTGACGGACAAAAACTGATGACCCTCACCCCCCAACCCCTATCCCTGAGGGCAAGGGGAGTCGATCCACCCCTCCGTTTCCCTCTCCCTGGGGCTAGGGCTAGGGTGAGGGCTTTCGAGCTGGCTCACCCGTTGAGTCAACCAGGTATCCACCCACCTAGGAGAACCATGGACAAATTTGCCAGTATGCAAGCCTTTGTGCAGGTTGTTGATACCGGTGGCTTTGCCGCCGCCGCTCGCGCCATGGGGACATCACGGTCGGCGGTCAACAAGCTGGTCATTCACCTAGAAAATGAGTTGGGCGTACAGTTGCTACATCGCACCACTCGCCGGGTAAATCCCACCGAGTCCGGGCTAGCTTTCTACGATCGCTGCCTCGACATTCTCGCCGCCCTGGAGGAAGCTGAACTGGCCGTGTCGCGCATTCACCAAGAGCCACGCGGCAATCTGCGCATCAACGCCCCTATGTCCTTTGGCATCCTCAACTTAGCGCCCGCGATCGCTGACTTCATGGCCGACTATCCCGAACTCCAAGTGCAGCTCACTCTGAACGATCGCTTCATTGATCCGATTGAGGAAGGCTTTGACCTCACCGTGCGGATCTCCGAAACCTCAGATTTTCCAGGCGTCATTGTTCACACGATTGCTGCCGTCCAGCAGATTGTCTGCGCCTCCCCTGGCTACCTAGCCAAGCATGGCACACCCAACCATCCTCACGACCTGCATGACCACTCTTGCTTATCCTACGGTTACTTATCTAGTCGTCGTCAGTGGCGGTTTATGGATGGCGATCAAGACATTACCGTGCCCATTCACGGCGTCCTCTGTTCCAACAATGGCGACGTTCTACGCCAGGCAGCTCTACGAGACCTAGGTATTGTCCTATTGCCATCGTTTATCGTGGGGGGCGACCTAGGCAGCGATCGCCTTCAGCGCTTATTTACTGACTACCACCTGCCGCCGTTGAACATTATGATCCTCTATCCAGTCAACCGACATCTGTCCACGAAGGTACAGATGCTCACCGAGTTTCTAAACAACCGATTTCAAGCGATCGCTTTTGAGTCCTAGATATGTCCTAGAGGTGTCCTAGAGTTAACCAAGAGATTTTTGCCAAATCCCCACATCAATGTAGCGATCAAACTTATGGCCCACCTGCTTGAGTACACCCGTTTCTTCAAACCCTAACTTTTGGTGTAGTTTAATACTGCCTTGGTTGGGTAGTGCAATGATGCCAATCATCTCCCGAAAACCACGGGCGGCGGCTGAATGTAGGAGTTCTCTGTACAGTAGCGTTCCCAACCCTTGACCTCGCCTATCCTGTGCCAAATAAATAGTAGATTCCACCGTATGGCTATAGGCTGGTCGAGCACGGAAGGCACCATAATAGGCATAGCCAATAATCTCCTGGTTCACCACCCCCACGAGCCAATCATGATGCACTCGTTTTTCCTGAATGCGTTGTTGCATAGCTAAAGCATTGATGGTCTCTAGCTCAAAGGTGATCGTTGTGTTTAAGATATACCAGTTGTAGATGTCGGTAATAGCGACACTATCATCGTCTGTGATGGGTCTGATCGTCATACGGCTGATCCCCTAGCGCTGTTAACGAATAGGATAGGATAGATGGGGAACAGTTGCTGATTGAGTCCACCCAAATCCTCCCTGACGATGGAGCATTCTCTGTGGTAGTCACGATCGCCTTCATGCCCCCAAGCCTAGGAATCCTTTATAGTGGTCAATAATGACCCATCGTTGACGACCATTGCCCACCTCCACTCTCGATCTCAAACAGCTACAAACATCGCTCCAATCCCATCTTGAGCGCCAAGATGCCTATCACCAAGACTGCCACCTGCGCCTGCTGGCCCATGGGGAAGCCAATGTCACCTTTCGGCTGAATGCTGCCCAACTGGTACGGGTGGCGGTGAATACCCCCAACCAACGATTTGGCGGTGTCTTTAGTCGAGTCACGCAGTTTGAGCAAACCATTCTCACCTATCTCAGCGGTAGCGGTATCAGCCATGAGCTATACCAGGCTCAGCTAACGCCAAGCGACGATTTTCCCTGGACTTATTTAATTACCAATTATCTAGAGGGGCGATCGCTCAACTATAGTCCAGATGATCTACAAAAAGCAGCCCAGACCTTAGCCCAACTGCATCGATTGCCCCTGTCACCCGACCATGATCTATCCACGCTCATGCCTAGGGTGCCCCTAGTAGAACAACCGCTGTCCTTGTTCTACCAAGAATCCCAGGCCTACGCTCAGCCCTATATCGAGTCGCCCCAGGCCGATCCCCAGATCGTAGACGTGCTGAACCAGGTGCTGGACTTAGCCCAGCAGCGTTTGTGGACTGAGCAATGGTTGACCGATTGGCCCCATCGCTGTCTGGTGCATAGCGACCATACCTATGAGAACTGGGTGGTGGGAGGCGATCGCGCCTATTTAATTGACTGGGAATGGGCGGAGATTGGATCGCCTGCGGGGGATCTGGGGCATTTTCTATCGCCGGTGACGGTGCAGCGCCGCCCTGGCTATCATATGCCCGAGAGCGATCGCGCCCTGTTTTTGCGGGAGTATTACGCAGCCCTCGACGACGATCGCTTAGCGGAAACCATTCAGCGCCATTTCACCGCCTTCGGCCCATTTCCAGCGGTGCGATCGCTCTGTTGGACAGCCGGGTATTGGATCACGGCTAACCGCTGGTATGCCGATGCCGGTAGCGCCAGCTCAACGGAACGCTTAGAGCGGTTGGAGCAAAGCCGCTTGCACTTTCCGTCCCTCTGCGCAGCGGTGATCGCTTGGCTGGAAGACCAGCCGGTGAAGCCAGGATGAGGTCTTGGGTCAGGCAAGACAGCAGAGATTCATCCTCTCCTCAGCCGATTTTCAGGAAGACGGCGGTGGTTTCTGCTAAAGTAAGCGCCTAGTGGCGATCGCCGTTTGTTTTCTCTCTATGGTTGGTATTACATCTAAGTTATCTCGTCAACATCTAGTTCAGTGGAGTCGCTGGCCCACGTGGGCACGCGCCTACCTGCTCTTGCTGCCCGCCGTCGGCATGATTGGCCTGTTGTTTGGCGGCGGGCTGATCCTAGCCAGCTTGCAAAGTGTCGGCATCATCGGCATTTTGGGAGACACCCAACCCTCCCTAGCTGCCTACGGTGCCGCCTTCTCCCATCCAGAATTGGGGCGATCGCTCTGGCTGAGTTTCTATCTGGCCGCGGTAGCCACCGGGCTGTCTACGTTGATTAGCATTGGTTTAGCGCTGTTGCTGCGGTCGGCAGGACGCTGGGCCACGATCGCCTGTCAAATTACCTTACCCATTCCCCATCTCGTGGGCGTAGCGGGTATTCTGTTACTGCTGTCGCCCAGTGGTTTTTTGGCACGACTCCTGATGGCACTTGGCTGGATTCAGTCGGATCAGGATGTGCCGTTGTTGGTGAATGATCCGAACAACTGGGGCGTCCTCCTTCACTTTCTATGGAAAGAAATTCCCTTTATCACCCTGATTTTGCTAGCGGTTCTCCGGGGCATGAATCCCTACTACGAACATCAGGCGCGGGCTCTGGGTGCTAACCCCTGGCAGTGTTTCTGGAACGTGACGCTACCGATGATGAAGCCAGGCATTCTATCCGCTAGCCTGATCGTCTTCGGCTATATTTTTGCGTCCTTCGAGGTGCCCTTTCTTTTAGGATCAACCCGCCCGCGCACCCTGCCCGTATTGGTCTACCGCGCCTTCACCGACACAGACCTAGGCAAACGTCCAGAAGCCGTAGCCCTAGGTTTAATCTTGTCCGGGATATCCATGGCCATCCTCGCCCTCTACCTGGTTCTGACGGCCAAAAATCGGCAACCCTATGCAGAGCGAGGTCATTCATGATCACCTTACCCCGCTATGGTCTGATCACAGGGGCGATCGCCCTCCTGCTCCTCCCCTTTTTGCCCCTGTTGATTTGGTCGGTTGCCCAGAGCTGGTTTTTTCCCCAGGTGTTGCCCGAGCAATGGACGATGGTTCATTGGATGCAGATTTTTTCCCCTAGCTCCCGCATTGGCGAAGGGCTGCTGCAAAGTTTAGCGATCGCCCTTGTCACCACCAGCCTGTCCCTGGTTGTCGGACTGCCCGCCGGTCGCGCCTTAGGCACCCTGGACTTTCCTGGCAAAATGGCCCTGAAGCTTTTCCTGCTGATGCCGATTATTGTCTCGCCCCTGGCAACCCTGATGGGCATCCAGTATGTCCTGATCCGCTTGGGCTTAAGCGGCACCGTCCTCGGCGTGATTCTGGTTCACCTCATGCCCACCATTCCCTATATGACCTTGGTTTTGTCCAGCGTCTTCGCCAACCTCGACCTCGGCTATGAGCTGCAGGCGCGATCGCTGGGGGGCTCGCCCTGGCAGGTGCTGTGGACCGTCACCCTGCCGCTGATTGCGCCGGGGGTTGTGGTAGGGTCATTATTCGCCTTTTTAATCTCATGGAACGAATTTTTGCTCACCTTTATCATCGGTGGTGGCCGCGTCTTTACCCTGCCGATGGTACTCTTCACCCTGCTGCAAGGGGGAAATCACGGACTGGTGGCGGCGGTGGCCATCACCTCTGTGATTCCTGGTCTAGTATTTTTGGTGTTTGCCAGCCGGGCCCTGCAGCAAGACCATGCCTTGGGCGGACTCGGCAACGTTTAGTCGATATGATTCCTGATCTCATTCCTCCTGTCGTGACAGCCTCCAGCTATGGACTATCTTGTCGTTGAACATTTAACTAAACAGTTTCAGGGTCATGTTGCCGTGCATGACCTCTGGCTGACCATGGCTCAGGGAGAGGTGCTGGCCCTGCTGGGCCCGTCGGGCTGCGGCAAGTCTACGACGCTGCAACTGGTGGCTGGATTGCTGCACCCCGATGCGGGAGTCATGTATTTAGATGGCCGTCCGATGAACCACGTACCGCCAGAGCGGCGGGATATGGCCCTGGTGCTGCAGCGCGGCTTGCTGTTTCCCCATCTCACCGTGGGGGAAAATGTCGCCTTTGGGCTGAAGATGCGCGGCATGAATCGGGTGGATCGAGACAAGGAAGCGATCGCCATGCTGCATCGAGTACAGCTCCAAGGCTTTGAACATCGCAGGCCCTCAGAACTGTCTGGCGGTCAGGCCCAGCGGGTGGCCCTAGCGCGATCGCTGGTGATTGGCCCCAAACTGCTGCTGCTCGACGAGCCCCTCTCCGCCCTAGATGCCAACCTACGGGAAGAGATGCAGGACTTGATCCTCAGCCTACAGGCCCAGACCCAAGTCACCATGCTGATCGTCACCCACGACCAAGCCGAAGCCACGGTCATGGCCCAGCGCATTGCCCTGATGTTTGATGGAAAACTGCGCCAGGTGGATGCCCCCGAACGCCTCTATCGCTACCCCTGTGATGAAGCCACCGCCAGGTTTATGGGCGGCGTCAACTTCTTCACCGTCCAGGCCGAGCAGCACCAATGGCACCTGCCCAGCGGTGAACGCCTCACCAGCACCCTCGCCCACCAAGGGCCCCTGCGGGTGACCCTGCGACCCGAAGCGCTGAAGCTCTATACCGACGACGCCCACCTGCCCGACGTACCGGGCAATTGCCTTCAAGGAAAAGCGATCGCCAATCGATTTACCGGCACCCAGCGGCGCATCACCGTAGCGATCGCCCCCAACCTCAACCTGCAGGTCTGGGGATCTCCCACCCAAGACATCGCCCTCGGACAAACCGTCTGGTTATACATTCCGCCTGATGCCCTCTGGGGGCTACCTGGCGAACCCTGCCCGTCCGTCGTCATGCCATCCCCTGCCGTTCAGTCATGAGTTCAGTCATGAGTTCAGTCATACCACCTATGTCCCACCGTTTACTGCATCGCCGTCAATTTCTTGTCCTAGCCACCGCCGCCGGCCTAGCCACCCTCACCAGCAACTGCAATCGCCCAACCGCTACCCCCAGCCTCGACCCCACCACCGCATCCTGGGATGACGTCGTGGCAGCAGCCCGAGGCAGCACCGTGCGCTGGGCCATGTGGGGCGGCAGTGATGTCACCAACACCTACGCCGACCAATGGGTGGGCGATCGCCTCAAAACCGACTACGACATCACCCTGAATCGCATCCCCCTCAGCGACACCGTAGAAGCCGTCAATAAAGTAGTAGGCGAAGTGCAGGCTGGACTCACCAGCGGCGGCGATATTGATCTAATTTGGATCAATGGGGAGAACTTCCGCACTATGAAGCAAGGCAACCTGCTCTATGGCCCGTTCACAGACCTCCTGCCCGCCATGGCCTACTACGACTTGGAAAACCCCGCCGTTCTCAATGACTTTGGTCTACCCATTGATGGCTACGAAGCGCCCTACACCGGCTCCTACTACATCATGGCCAAAGACAGTAGCCGGGTTGATGCCACGCCGCAAAGCTTCGCCGACTTACTGGATTGGGCCAAGGCCAACCCCGGCCGCTTTGCCTACGTCGCCCCGCCCGCCTTCGATGGCAGCCGCTTTTTACTCACCGTCCTCTACGGCGTTACCGGCGGCTATGAGCAATATGCCGGGGCAGACTTCAACGAAGCGCTGTGGGAGCAAAACGCGCCACAAGTTGTGGCCTACCTAAAAGAACTGAAACCCTACCTCTGGCGCAGCGGCGATACCTATCCCCCCACCCAAACCCGGCTAAACGAACTGTTTGCCAACGGTGAAATTTGGATGCTGCCGATCTTTATTTCGCGGGTGGTCGAAGGGTTAACCACCGGACAGTTTCCCGACAGCACCACCGCCTTCAGTTTGCCAGGAGCTTCCCTGAATGACCCATCCTTCACCGCCATTCCCATCAATGCAGGCAATCCCGCCGGGGGCATGGTGTTGGCCAATCTCCTATCCAGCCCTGAGGGGCAACTGGAGAAATTTAAGCCCGAGGTTTGGGGCGATCCACCGCTGCTGGCTGTGGAAAAGCTTCCCCCAGAGCTGCAGGCCCAATTTGCCCAAGTAACAGCCGACTATGGCCTACCTCTGCAAGAGCTGACGGAGAACACCGTGCCCTTGGTTAATGCCGAATACACCACCCGCCTAGAAAATCTCTGGGAAACAGAACTGGCTGGGTAACCCTCCAGCCAGTCTCATGGTGATCAGCCTGTCCAATCCGCCCAATCCTGAACCCGACATTCCGCAGGTCAGCATCGTTCCTACGCTCAGGGTGGGAATGCTCCCAGGGTTGCTCCTGCGCCCAGACCTCCAGAGTCGAAGAGTTGCAGGAGCGACGAAGACAGGTGGCAACGCAGGAGCGCTGGCACCATAAAGCCTCAGAAAAAGAGGGTTGAGCAACGTCGAAACCCGATATCCTAGCTTCATTTCATCAAGTCCGCCCATATGGAGAACACCATGGTCTTTCAAGAACGAGCCTCCCGCGATCGCGGCGTGATTCAAGATAACCGCCTGATGGAGCTGCATCTCTATCCCGGCAATCGCTGCAACCGCGACTGCGACTTTTGTACCGTCTTTGGCTCCCCCAAAGGCTGGTACCACGACTACACCAGCGACCACCTTGATGCCGTCCTGCGCACCGTGATCTTGCATGATTTGGGAGCGGTGAAATTCTACGGCGGTGAACCTACGCTGAATGCTGATAACGTCATCTGGGCGATCGCTTATCTGCGAGACCATGGATTCACCGGCGCGATCGTCATCTATTCCAACGGCATCCAGGCCGATCGCCTCTTGGCCATCCTCACATCCGATCCCCTCGGTAAAACCACCGCCTCCCTCAACTACTCCATCGCCACCGGTGATGGAGCGCCCCAAATGCCCTTGACGTCTCTCCATAAGCTAGAAGCCTATGAGACAGAGCATCCGGGAGCGATCGCTATTGGTCATCCCGATATCGTCGATTCAGGGCGAGGCATTGATCCCTTTACTGGGCAAGAATCGCGCCCCAAAGCTAGTCACACATGCCCCCATTGCTACCCGGTGTTAAAAACCGACGGCACCGTCCATGCCTGCCCCTTTGCGGTGGAGAATCCGGCTCCGCATTTTCAGCTCGGCGATCTGTCCAGCGATCCAGAGGCGATCGCCCAGAACTTCCGTGCCTTCTTTACGTGGCTAGAGCAGGTGCATGAACCCTATGCCGTCGACCATAACCTACCGGCCTGTACCGTTTGCGGCTCCCACTTGGATGACCTGCCCACACCCCAGTTCCTAGAACCCGCCGCTACACCCTCTCATCCCTAAGTGAGTTGAGCGATCGCCGATCTATCTATTTTGTTCATGGATATCATTCATGGAAACTTTTGTATGATTGAATACAGTTTTGTAGACTTAACATAGAGTAGAGCGATCGCTTTTATTCATCCTTCATTCCATGGACGATCCTATGACACAGTCTTCATCAACCTCCTCCAATCCAACCGCCAAAACCTTGATTCAGATCAGCCAAGCCCTGTCCGATGGTTTAGCCCTTGATCCGCATACCACCAAGGACACGAGCGATCACGACGCCTGGACAACCGAACGCTTGATCCACATGAGCCAAAGCCTGGGACAAGGATTGGGTGGGTAATCACGCCTGCCTTTGCCGGTCTCAAAGCAGGGTAGAAGGTCAGTAGAAGCACAATTTTGGTCAGCCAGCGGAATAGGCTATAAATGAAGACAGCCTCCCATAGCAAATGCCATGTCTCTCTTCAAACGCCTAGGATTAGCTGCACTGCTGGTTGCGATCGCTAGCATGGGCTGGATGGCTCCGGCCATGGCTCAAGCTTGTCCCTACGCAACAGTGAACCTTGCAACGGAGCGATCGGTAGACGCTAATCTTCTTTGTCAAGCAGCTCAACCCTGGTCAGACCGAGGGTTTCAAGTTTTAGTTTACGTAACCGATCAGAGATCCGCCAGCGAAGATGCTTGGTTCGACCACTTAGATCAGATAGAAGCCAGCGCGGGCCTGCGGGATCCCAGCCAGAGCGATATCTTTGCCCGAGACGGTATATCCTTTGCAGCTAGCACCGGTAATCCTCGCTTGTGGGCCGTGACTGTGACCTATGGGGAAGATCTCTACGATCGCCCCATTGATCGCAGCCCCAAAATCGACGAGATCAAGCGCCAAGTGGAGCAGCAGATGGGCGTTGATCCAACCCTAGCCATGGCGGAATTCCTCAGCGCTACCTACGAGGTCAATTACGCCGTCTCGCCTATCGGGAAAATTGCAGCGGGGCTGTTTGGTCTGGGGGGAGTAGGTGCCACCGTAGTTGTTTTGGCCCGGCGGCGACGTAACTTGAAGGATTTGCAGCAGCAGTTGGCCGATCTGCAAAGCCGGGTCGCCACGTTGTTGATGGCGGGGGAGTATCTGTTCAGCGGTACTCAGCCCCAAGACATGCCGTCATACCAACTGTTTATGGCATTTGGGGGCGATCGCTACCCCAACCATGCCCAGCAGTTGGAGCAGCTCCTCAGCCAATGTCGGGCCAGCCTCGACGAAGCGTTTCTAATTCATCATCAGTTGACCCAGGCAACATCGACGCCCATCGTGGAGCAGATCACGGCTTGGGAGCAGCTTTATGTGCAATGGGTTGGCAGTCGCCCCAGCGTTATGGCCTTGAGTGACGAGCAGTTGCGTACCCTGCTCAACCCCATGCAGATGCTGGAACAACCCCAAGGGGCCTTAGCCCAGCAGTTTTATGACCTTCGTCAGCAGCTCGACGGCAGGCCGCTGCAGATGAAGCTGATGTTTGTAGATCCTGCGATGGAGAGCACCGACGGCATTCTAGGCTATCTAGAAGACATCAAACGGTTGATTCTACGGCTGCAAACAGCGCCCCAGGAAGCGCCCAAGGTGTTACAAAGACTCCAAGACCAGCGCTCCCTGATCCCTGATCTCCTGGCTCAAGCGCAGCCGATCGACTTAACGCCGATGGTCACGCTCATTGATGAGCAACTTCAGGACGCTGAACGGGAATTGCACAGCGATCGCGCCCTCGACGCCCTAGATAGCTGCGATCGCCTTCAGGCAAACCTAGACACCGTGCAGCAGATTGTGGAAACCATCGCCCTGCAGCGCCAGCGAGAGGCCACCGTGCAGCAATGGATAGCCCAGGGCTACCAGTATCCCGACTATACGACCTATCGGGCCACCTTAGATGGGGCGATCGCCACCTTAGAAACCAGGGTAGCCAAGGGTGAATGGGCAGCGATCGCTGCCAGTATTGACACCATCCAGCTCTACTCCGAGACCCTGCTCAAGGGCATAGAACAGCGGGTTGAGCAACACAAGCAGTTAAAACACCAGATCAGCGCCTATGCTAGCCGCCTGGAATCCCAGCAGGAGCAACGGCGACGGTGTCAGATCAGAAGCTTACCCTACCTGCGGCGGATGGTGCCTCGTTCTGAGTGGTATCAACCGACCACCGCAGACTTAAAATTCCAGGCCATCACCAACCTGTTAGACGAAGCCCACAACCTCCATGCCGAGATAACCCAGATCAGCATGGCTCCCGAACATCTTGACCAAGCTATCCAAGCCGTGGAGCGCTTAGAGGGCATTCTCCAGCAAGTCGATCAGGGTCTGCAGGAGATTAGCCAGATGGAGTCTAGCCTTCGCCAGCAGCAAGCACAGGAGTCTAGTCAGCCCCTCTCCAGAACGTCATCGTCTCGTTCATCGTCTCGTTCCTCCTCCAGCTATTCCTCCCGCCGATCCTCCTCCAGTTCCTCCCGCCGATCTAGCTCAAGCAGTTCCTCCCGGCGATCCAGTTCTGGAAGCAGCAGCCGACGCTCTAGCTCGGGGGGTTCCTCCCGGCGATCCAGCTCCGGAGGCAGCAGCCGACGTCGATGATCATGATAGGCTGTTTTTATCTATGACGATGGGGGGTTTAGGACGCCTCATGTTCCGTCCTAACCACACAAATTTAGGCTATACCTGTATAACTACGGTTAAGTATATTACTCTAGATTGTCTAGAACTGAGTCGAGGATTTTATGGAATCCCAGATCTAGCATCTAGCGATCGCTCTTCTCGTACCTTGTCTGGTTTCTGGCTGCAACTGCATGGCTATCCAATCCTTTCTCCAGCGTGCCCTTAAAATTCGCGATCGCGAACTCGGGAAAGTCATCCGCTTTACCTTGCTTGGAGCCATGCTGCAAGCCGGTTTAGCCATTGGCATCAGCAGTGCTGATGCCCTTTTTATCGTAGAAGTAGGCTCGGTCAAGCTACCCATCGTTTACCTACTACTGCCCGTCGTCATGATGGTCTATACGCCCATCTACTCCTATTTGATTGGGCGCTATGGCATTGATCGAGTCTTTAATCTCACCCTGCTGGCGTTAATCACGGGTGGCAGCAGTTTTTTTCTTCTCCTCACCTTATTTTCAGGCAGCACTGGCTTAAACGCTCCCGCCTGGATTTTTTACGTGGCCAAGCTCTATACCTGGCTGTGGTACATCGCGCTCTATTCCCTATTTTGGAATTTTACCGATGGCTACTTTGATATCCAAGACGGAAAACGGTTATTCCCCATCTTCAGCAGCGGTACCGCCCTCGGCACCTCCATCGGCGGTGGCATCGTCACGGTATTCGCCCAAGTCATCGCCACCCGATACCTATTCCTAATCTGGGCGGCGATCGCCCTGCTCACCTTGCCAGTGCTGTACAACATTAAGCAGAACCTACATCGATTGGATGAAGAGCCCGAGGAAGCGATCGCCACCGAAAATTTCTGGCAGCAAAATAAAAAAGTGGTGGGAATCATCACCCAATCGCGCTACATCATGGTGCTGACCAGCATCTTCTTCACCACGCTGATCCTTACGACCTTAAATGAATACCTCTATCTAAATATTTTTGAATCCCAAGGCAGCGTTGAGCAGATCGCCTCTCTCCTAGGGCTACTGTTTTTGCTCACCAATCTGTTCAATATTGGGGTGAATCTATTTTTGTTCAATCGCCTGGTGCTTTCCATTGGCGTCCGCAACGTAGCGCTGATCCAGCCCGCTGTTTACCTAATCGCCTTCCTACTTTTTTCCCTGCAAGGCGGATATCCTGCAGCCCTGTTTGGATTTTTCGCCTACCAAGGAATTTTGACGTCGATTGAGTACAATAACCAAAACTTTTTGTTTAACGCCATTCCCGCCCAGGTGAAACAGCAGGTGCGCACCTTCATTGAGGGTTTATGTGAACCCATGGCGACGATCGTCATTGGCGGATTTTTGCTGATCTTTTCGCGATCGCTCAGTCCTGCTGCCCTTTCCACCGTAGGGTTGGGGATCGTGGCTATCTTTTGGCTCCTGGTGCTGATTGTGCGAGAAGACTATCTGCGGGCCATGGTGACCCTGCTGCGGGAAGGATGGCTAGACTTTTCCCTGGCCCGCCAGGCAAAGCTGACCTTAAGCCCCCAAGAGTCGCGACAGTTGGTGCTAGACCTGCCCAGTTTACCGACCCATACCTTGCTCTCTGCCCTACGGATTCTGTGGTACAACGATCGCTTACTTGCGGTGCAGGCCCTGCTCGATTATCTACAGACCTTGCCCCAAAAGCAATGGGGACAGATGAAATCTATTTTCTCCCTGATGCTCAGCAGTCAAGACTATGAGGTGGTGCGTATGTTTTATACATGGCTGGATCGTCAAGAGGTGTCGCTCCATTTCAGCCTGCTAGAAGAGCTGGGCTATAACAACTTAATTAGCGCAACGACCGCTCATCCGCTTCTAGAATCAGACGACGCTAATGTGCGGGGGGCAGCGATCGTCGTGTCGCTCAATGATTGGAGCCTCAAGGCCCGCAGTCATGCCTTGCAGCATCTCGATAGGATGCTCCAAGGCACCGAGGCCGAGCAACAGGCCGCCATTCGCGCCCTCGGGCGATCGCGTCAGACTCGCTATACCAATCTGCTGCTACCCTATCTTTCCCATCCCTCAACCTCCCTGCGCCGGGAAGCCCTCGATGCGATTCGCTACCTAGCTGACCAAGAGTCTAGCCGACTGCTCCAGCCGCTGCTCCAGGCCATTCGCCTAGGGACAGCCGATGAACGCTGCCTCGCCCTAGAGTCGTTGATCAAGATCAATGACTCCAGTTGCGTCTCGCCGCTGCTCACCCTCAGCCAACATCTCACACCGGTGGAAAAACGCCAGGCAGAAGATGTGGTGCTGCAGATTGGCTTGAAAGCTATCCCGGCGGCGATCGCCATCTTTCAGGATACAGGGCAATCCTACGATGCGCGATCGATGGCCGCACGGGCCATTAGCCGTCTAGCCTTTGCCCAGTTTGAAGCCATTTTTCCTCGGCTGATTACCACGGAGATTGAGCAAGCCTACCGCTTCCTGCACCATCAAGCGATCCTTCAGGCCACCCAAGACCAGCGCCCCGGCGCAACCGTGTTGACGCTGATGTATCAAGATGGTCGCGAAACGGCGGTTAGCTTTATCTTGGAAATGCTCACCCTAGGCGGACGGCTCCCCGACTTTGAACTGCTGCGAGCCTCTCTGCGATCCGACAACCTCAAAGAGCGCGGTAATGCCATTGAAACCATTGAGCAGGGCGTTAGTCGCGCCATTTTCCAAGCGCTGCTGCCCCTGCTGGACTCCCGCAACTTCCGCGATCGCCTTCCTGTGGGACGCGACCAGTCCTATGACTCCGCCGAGGAGGTGCTCCACCAGTCGCTGACCAGTACCCATGAGCTGGAGCGGGCAGCGGCGGTGCAGGCGATCTGGGATCAGCAAGACAATGCTAGCGATCGCCTGCGCCCCATGCTGCACCAGTCTGCCCAGAGTGGCATGGTTCGCGAGACGGTGATGTCGCTCCTCTTTCGAGCATCGCCCTCCGAAACTCAGATCCCAGACCGCCTGAACCTGGTTGAACGCATTGCCCAGCTATCGCGAGGACGATTTTTCGCCGCCCTCAGTATCCGGGAGCTAGAAGCCATTGCGCAGGATGCCACCGAGGTTCGGTATATCGACGCCTTGCTCTACCAGCCTGGGGATCCTGCCGAGCAGGTCTATTACATCTTGTCCGGCATCGTCTATCTCGACACCGGCGATCGCACAGAAGGGGACTGGTTTGGCGAAGACTGTTTATATGGCCAACGCGATCGCACCCATACCGCCAAGACCCAGCATCTCCATGCCCTAGTGATATCGGCCAGCTCCCTGCTGCGGGCCGCCGAGACCTACCCGAACATTGCCATCAAGCTGCTAGAAACCAAGCTCACCGTCCCATCCCATGCCAAACGTTAAGCTTCAGACCCTAATTCTGCTCGGCGTTACGCCGCTGCTGGCGATGATTTCCACCGTGATCGCCGTCAGCCACTACTTCGATATTCGCCAGTTAATTATGCGCGGCTTCGACCAAAAGCTATTTGCCGTGAGTACGGTGACAGCCTCCTTCGTCGATCCCGACGTCCATGCCTCGATCTACCGTCCCATAGATATTCGCAACCTCGCCTACGATAGTCGCGATCGCCGCCTCTATGGTCTTGATGCCAGCGGCCACCTGTATGAGATTAATCTGACCACGGGGGAAGCCCTGCCCGTGCAATCCAGCAGCCTCTACAACCTCACCGACATCACCTACCATAGCGACGAGGATCTGCTCTACGGCGTGAATGGAGCTGGTCAACAATTAATCACGATTGATCCTCACCATGGCGATACGCGATCGCTGCCGCTCAGTACCGCCGTATCCGGCATTGCCTACGATGAAGACGCTGATATTCTATACGGCAGTCATCGATCCCTATCGACGATTGATCCCACCACGGGCACCGTCACCCCAACCGGCACCCTGCCGACCTTTGTGCGATCCCTGAGCATCAACAGCGGTATTCTCTACGGCACCACCATCCAAGATCAGCCCCTGATCGCCATCGATCCAGCCACCGTCACCCCCCTACCCCTGCCCTTCATGGACGAGCTGATGGCCAAGACCCAGCAGCCGATCTTGGGGATTGACCTCACACCGGATCGTCAGTTGCTCATCGCTGGCAGCCAGCAACTCTTTAAAGTTAACGTAAACACTCAGGTTATTCAGACAGACTTTGCCAGCGGCTATCGCAGCGAAGCAACGCCTGACTACCAAGGCTACGTACAGCCCATGCGGCGGATTAATAATCGCCTAAATCTTACCTATGTTTATACCCAAATTGTCAGTGGCGATCGCACCATTACCTACGTTCTAGATGCCACCGAAGGCGAAGAACATACGCCTATTGGTTGGGTTGAAAACCTGACCGAGGAAGAATTTAGCGGTGTCGAAAGAGTAGCCTCGACAGGACGCGTTTACTTATCTGATATTAAACCCTGGGAAGAATGGGGATTGCTCAAAGTCGCCTATGCTCCAATTTTGAACGAGACTGGGCAGGTTGTAGCCATGGCCGGAGCAGATGTCAATATTTCCATCATCACTCAGAAAACCCGCGCTGCCCTCCTGCGAGTCATGAGCGTCGGGATTGTATCGTTACTGGTTGGCATCGTCGCCTCTGTTTATATTTCACGACGGTTGACCCAGCCCATCGAATCGGTGAAAGCTATGGCCTTAAAAATTGCCGCCGGTCACTATGGACAGCAGATGATTATTTCCCAACCCCAAGAAATTGCCGACCTCGTCCAGTCCTTCAATCATATGAGCGTAGCGCTACAGGATAACTTAGCTACCCTACAGGATACCAATGAAAGCCTAGAAACCGTTAGACGCCAGCAGGAATTGATTGAAATGCTGGGGCAAATGCAGCCAGCACCGCCAGAGCGTCACCATCCGCCGGTCATCCAGCTCTATACACCCGATCCGCTTCATTATGCAGCCGGCTGGGTGTCTGAGGGCGATCGCATCTTGGTATGGTTGCCCCATCCCCAAACTAACTTAATAGACCCCAAACTAGATAGCCCCTCGCCCCTCATGCCCCACGATGATACCGAGATGGTTACCTACATTCAACGTCAGCAGTCGCGCTTATTAGCAGCCCGTCAATACAAAGAACTGGAGCGTATGACATCTCGCCTACTCCAACATTATGTGGACTGGCATTCGATTCGAACAACCCTAGACCCCCTGTTCCCGCTTGATGTCACGAGCTTTATCTTTTACGACGCAACTACCCACAGCCTGCGGGCGATCGCCCGTCATTCTAGCCCCTTCATCCTCCTGAGCCTCCACCAACCTTACCAAATCGGCAACTTCTTGGACACGCCCGAACTTCAGTTAGAACCCCATCAAGTGATCGTGGTGCTTTCCGGAGCCACCCAGATAGACCAGAATACTTCCAATGCTCTCAATGATCTCTTGAATATCCCTGAACTAAATGACCTGTTACAGATGTTAGACGAGGTGCTCACCGCAGCAAGTCATCATCCAACGCGCAGCACTCCCATTTTCGTTGCCACAGTGCCTTAACGCCCAGAAGCCTGGGTTCTAACGCTAGAGCAGACCCCTGATCCCTCAGAGATCGACACCATCCATGAGTCCTAAGCATCACTTCTTTTCCCTCAAGCTTTCTCCGCCCTTTGATCGCCTCAACGATCCAGAGCTAATTTTGCTGGCCAACCTAGCCCAAGAGCGCCACTATGAACCCGGTAGCCTAGTCTACCGAGGAGGCAGACCCTTAAGTTACCTCTATATCACTATCCAGGGTAGTCTCTGTGTTCAAACATCTCCCCCCATCCGACTACCAAGGGTGTTTGGAGAAGAATCCTTGCTGTTCAATCGAGCGATCGCCCATGATCTTCATGCAGATAGAGAAGGAGCCACCTGCCTCTTATTTAGAAAAGAAAACTTTTTCACCATGGTCTACGAATGCCCATCGCTCCTGCTCGGCTTCTGCCATACAACCGTTGATACCCCGTCGCTGTTTATCCCCTCATACACAACCTGAACTGTTCTTTATACGTTTGATAATCCTATGAAAATTCGTACTCAGAGCGTTTTAGCCATTCTTCCTATTTTTATTAGCGTAGCTGCCATCAATGGATTTTTAACCTATACCTCTGAGCAGCAGGAAAATCGCTGGGCCCTAGAAGAAGAGAGTATCGCCCTCACCATAGCCATTGCCGAATTTATGAAGAGCGATCGCTATAATCGTGTTCTGTCCTCCAGCCCTGAAGATACTGAAAACACCACAGACTTCGAAGACCTGCAGGGGAGTCTAGAGCGCATTTTACTCCGAGGGCAAGCTAAGTATATTCTAACGCGATCGCTGGATGGGCAAGAATTACTCCACCACGTTTCCACAGGCCATCCCCAAGATGAACATCAGGCATTACCCCAAGAAGCCCTGCAGTCTCTAGAAAGTGATGGCATTTGGATTAGCCCCCTTCGATTTTTGAATGCCGATATTTCTATCCTCGAAAGCTGTACCCCCATCAGCGATCGTGGCACCTCCACAAGCATCCTATGTACTGGCATTAGCGCTAATCCCTTTCTCCAGCAAATGACCCTGAGTCGGCAGAAAGTGCTCGCTTCAACCACAGTGATTGTTGCGACTGGATTGATATTGACCCTCTCTATTGCCACCCTGATGACTCGAAAACTTCGTCAGCTAGCAGATGCTGCCGAGGTTGTAGCCGCTGGTAACTATGATCAACAGTTTGACATCGATATGATTCAAGAGGTTCGAGATCTCAGCAATACCTTGAGCACCATGAGTAGCGTCATGGGTGAAACCTTGATGCGGGCCAAGCGCAGCCTTGTGGAAAATGAACGGTTTAGAACCATCTCCACCCTGGCAAAAACCTATCAAAGTACGGTGAATCATAGTATTCGTTTGCAAACAACTGATATTGAGATAGCTGGGGATATCTTCGAGGGCGATCGCCGTTCTACAGACTTTTTGGACACATGTCATACAGAACAAGGTACTTATATTATTCTTGGCAATCTTATACCTGATCAGGCTGCTCAATTGGATAGCCTGATCGATACATCCGCCACCGTTAGCCTGCTCCAACAGCTCCTCAAGGTTCGTCCCTGTCCAGAAGCGATCGCTCAAGCAACCCCACTTTTCGCTATCCAAAACCTGCATTGTCTATTCGTATCCTCCAACGATCAGACCTTCACGCTTGACCATTGGAGTTATGAAACAGCCCATCTCAAACATCAGCACCACACCCTAGACCATGAACGTCCTTGGGTCTTAACCGTAGCCAGAGACCCCTGCATAGATCACCGAGTTGAGGACTTCATCCAGCGTTTTAGCCATCTATCGGCGGTCGATCTCATGGATGATCTCCAGATTATTTGCCGTGATTGCAACACCAGCGGCATCATGGTGATCATCAAGCCAAGTCCTAGGGAGCCCCAATCAACGTAAAAGCGCCCCAGTCTAGGGGCTGCTGATCATTATTTAAACTTGCTAACATCGCCAAGCGTAAAGCAGTAGGTTTATCTAAACCATGTTGAAGATGTTGATAAAATTCAGTCATCAAAAAGGCCGTAGAGGCATCCGGCACCGCCCACAGAGTCACAACCAGCGTCTCAGCTCCAGCCACTAGGAACGATCGCGATAAGCCAACCACCCCATCTCCAGTAATCTGCCCTCGACCAGTATCACAGGCACTCAACACCACAAGATCGGCATTCAGATGGTGTTGACGAATATCCTCCGCCGTCAGCAATCCATTATGATCATCCGAGGGAGTCAAGGCGATCGCGCCTGGGGAAAGCAGCGAGGTACTGACCGATGCTAAAGAATCACGCGACGATGGGGCGTCATACTCCACATAGCTCAACAGACCGTGGGTAGCCAAGTGAATTAGCCGCGCTTGAGGTAAGCGTTCTAGCACCGCTGATACAGTAGCAGCTTCGCCAATCAGGGGTTGCGTATTCAAAAAAGCGGCGATCGCGATGGCTTCTTGTTCAGAACCAGGGAGGGGTGCAAGCTGGTAGGGCTCTGAATTAGGCGATCGCACCATAGGCATGGTTGGATTACCCACTACGAGGCTATCAGCAGGGCGATCGAAGCTCCAAGGTGTGGATTGATGAGATAAGCGAGACGGATCAGAAGCGAGAGCTAGCACCTGGATGGATGGAGCCGTCAATAAGGTATGTTGTTCTAGCACATAGCGTCCATCTGAGTCCTGCAGGGCTGCAAATGGAACCAAGAAGAGAGACTCATGGGGAATGATCACAACGCGATCGCTAGGATCCGTCGGTAGATCATCGGCAATTGGCTCGATGAGTAAGGCATGGAGCTGCCGCAGTTGGGCAGCAATAAACCGAGTATCTGGCGCTTGCACGGGACTGGGAGCAGCCTCACTGCGGGCACCTAGGCGCTGGCGGGCAAACTCCACTAAGTTAGCCAAGCTTGGATATCGCTCCGACCAAAGACTGCTGAGATCCACTCGGTGAAAGCTCAACTCGCCCGTCGGCTGTATCACCCAGATAAATAACTCCTGTTCTCGCCCCCGTTGTTTACCTTGGAAGCGAAAGCTATCATCTGGAATAATAGAATATTCAACGATCGTTGCCTGATGAGTTTCAGCCGTTTGACGAATGTCGTCCAGGGTAAATGATGTAGATTCTGCCACTCCACCCTCCAAAGGGGGATCGCCGTCCTGGGTTTGTCGATCGGCTAGGATAGCAGACATAGCCCGCGATCGCCCCTGCTCAGAGATCTCCAACGCCGCCTCTATCTTTCCTTGTTCTACCAGCACCTGCTGCAAGAGGTTATAGCTAAAGACCTGGGTATCAAACACCGAGATGGCATAGAGATCATTCTCGCGGTTATTGTCTCGAAGCTGATCCCAAAGGTCGATCGCCTCCCTGAGATGCACCTCTGCCTCGGGTAATCGTCCTGCATCAAATAGACTATGTCCTAGGTTATTCAAGCCCGCAGCTAACTCCTTCACATCGCTCACCAAGCGAGCGATCGCGACGCTGCGTTCTTGATAGGCAATGGCATGTTCATAGTCTGCTCCTGCCGCCATCGCCATGCCCAGAGCATTCAACACACGACTTTCCAACGGGCGATCGCCTAGCGCTTGGGCTAGAGATAGGCTCTGTTGATAATAATCAAGAGCTAGGGCATCTTGATGGGTGATGAAGTATGCAGATCCTAAATTGAGGCGCGTATGGGCTTCCCCTGCTACATCATGGATCGATTGGGCGATCGCTAGACTTGATAGATAGGTAGCGATCGCTCGGTCATGATCCCCTTGAGCCGCATAGACTCCTCCTACATTGGATAAGATAATTCCCTCTGCTTGGCGATCGCCTAAGGCCCGCGCTAGAGTCAGCCCCTGTTGATAGGTAGCGATCGCCCTGTCATAGTCACCGATACGTTCATAAACATTACCAAGATTACTGAGCACCTGCTCCTCCCCGGCAAGGTTACCTAGATCTCGCATGATCTGCAGAGCTTCCTGACTGACGGCAATGGCGCGGTCATAGTGCCCTAAGGAACGATGAGCAATAACTAGGTTACCTAACGTGCGCGCCTGAGCTAGGGAATGTTCCTCCTGTCGTGCGTAGTCTAGGGCAATTTCTAACCAGGTAACAGCCTCAGTGTAGCGCCCAAGGGCAAGGGACACAGCTCCAAGATTACTGACTGTTGCCTGAATTTGGGCCGTGTGGGATATCTGTTGATAAATCTCCAGCGCTTGCTGCCAAGAGGCGATCGCCTGCTCGAAATTATTGGCTTGATACTGGTCGATACCCATCTGAAACAAGCGATCGCCCTCAGTACCATCCACCCTATCTGGAACAGGTAAGGATTGAGATTCAGCCCCTAGGGTAGGCTGGGACATCGGTAGGGCAAGCAAAAGGGCGATCGCCAATCCCAGTAACGCCAACATCAAACGCCGCATCAAATCTGTACCTCCGGTTGGTCAACCTGCGGTAGCTCCATCGGGCGATCGCTTCCGACTCGATTGGGGACAGCTTGGGACTGAGGTTCATCCTGAGACTGGAGTTCATCCTGGGAGGGCGATCGTACGCGATCAGGGCGGGACGGTTCCGGCTGATTGCACAACGCATTTTGACCCGCACGACTCGTTTGTAACTCTGCAACAATGGAATCATCCAGTTCTAAGATGGCATCATTGCTAACCTGAAACGCTAACAAGGAATTCGCGCTACAGGGATCATTGGCGAGGGTTTCATTAGGGCGGGGGCGATCGACGCCAGAATCTCCCCCCGGAGTCTCGCCGCCCGGAGTCTCGCCGCCCGGAGTCTCGCCCCCCGGAGTCTCGCCACCCGGAGCCTCGCCACCCGGAGTCTCACCACCCGGAGTCTCACCGCCCGGGGTCTCGCCGCCCGGAGTCTCACCGCCCGGGGTCTCGCCGCCCGGGGTCTCACCGCCCGGAGTCTCGCCACCCGGAGTCTCGCCACCCGGGGTCTCGCCACCCGGGGTCTCACCGCCTGGAATCTCGCCGCCCGGAGTCTCACCGCCCGGAGTCTCACCGCCCGGAGTCTCACCGCCCGGAGTCTCACCGCCCGGAGTCTCGCCACCGGGAATGTCCGGCGGTGTATAGTTGGATAAAACTTGAATTCGCCCATCTCCAAGAGATACAGACTCATCCGTCAGAAACGGGCGATCCCTAAACGAGGTAACGGCTCCAGCATTGGCTTGATTGGAGGTAATCGCACCAGCAGTATAGCTGACATCATCGGATAACTCATCAACATCTAGGAAAGCATAAAGCGGAGTCGCATCCAGGGTTTCGTTACCATCAGCATCTGTAAAAACAACCCTTCCCTCTGGATCTCGGTTGATCGCACCCTCTGCATTCAGGTAGGTAACAACATTACCGGCATCATTCACATAAACAACACGGCCCTCGAAGTCTCGCTCAAAAATAGGGCCCACCAAGAACTCCCGTCCACCATGTTCAATCGTAATCGTTGCACCGCCAGCAAAAGCAGTCGCATTGATGCTGGTAGGAATTTGACGAGCAGGAATGGTGCTGCCGTCTCCGGGCCCGCTATTAATGGCATCATTGCTAGGATCAAAATCAAAATCATCACTCAAGAATGTTCCCGTTGCACGAAACGTGCCGCCAGCGCGAATGGTTACATCCCCACCATCAAAACCTGAGGTATCAATCGTCACGACCTCAATATCTTGTCCTGCTGTCAGGCTAACAAAGCCGCCCACTTCCGTATCTTCAAACTCTCCTCCCGTCGTAATCGATCCAACTTGAATATCGCCCGGCGCAGCAAGGACAACTGGGCCACCTCCACGGCGCATGCCATCTGAATTAAAAAATTCTGTATTAATATCGCCCACGCGAATGCTAGCGGGGGATGTAGTTGTATCCGATGAAGTAAAATCAGTGGGTACCGTGGGCACGTCAACTTGTGGAACATTGGGGGCATACTGTAATGTCTCGACACCTGCCCGAAGGATGAGTGCCGGGCTGGAAGCTAGCAAGGAGCGATCGTCAATTGTAATCGGGTTGGGCGTGATTGAGTCTACCAGCAGTGTCGCAGACTCCACCGCATCAGCATTGATCACAGCAATACCTAAAGTGTAGGTACCTGCTACCGCAACGGGAATTTCAATGGTTTGCGGCAAGGCACCAGAAACCTCGGTCACGGAGGATAGAAAGTTATCTAGAGCTTGATTAACCTCTGCTGAAATGAGAGGAAATCCTCCTGGGAAGTCTGTATTCACCAACTCCGTTACGACAACGTCTGGCCCAGACAGAGAAACAACGGCAAAGTTATTCGTACCTGGCAACAAGTCATTTAATCCATTGCTGAAGAACTGCCAGTTAAGACGAATAACATCACCTGCCGCAACCGTTACCGTCGTGCGCATGCCTGATCCATCAACTGCTGCACCATTTCCCAGACTAGATAAGTCACCTGCACCTAACTCTAAGAACGCTTCTAGCTCCGCCGCTGGCACGCTTGCATTATTTAGTCCATTTGCCCCATTCAGATCTCTGGTCGTAATCACAACTTGAGCAGGCACCACATCGGCATTAGCGGCATCATAATTGGAAAATTCTACCCGCCCCACACCAACGATTTCCCAATCTGGAATAACGCTGTAGGTTAAATCCGGTTGAGTGATAGTGATTGTACCACCCTCAATACTTCCCGTGGCTTCTACTAAGAGTGCAGCGCCGGTATAGTCTCCAAATTGCACATCTCCATCAGCGCTGATAATTGGATCATAAAGACTGACGAAGGAGGCCGGTTGCCCTGACAAGTTCACAATAGAAAATGCCCCACCCGATACAAAATGCGCATCGGTGGAAATCACCCCATCGCTGATCAGTTGGAATAAACCGCCGCTTTGCAGGGGAAAGGCTGGATGGTTGAGCGCTAGAATATCCACCGAGCGATCGCCCTGGAGTATCAGATCTCCGCCTGCTTGAATCACCAAAGGCGTGGTCACACTGTCCCGGAGGGTGAGCGTATCCGTTGCCCGTAGAGATAAATCACCGTCGGTGATCAACTCACTTTCCACCAAGGAGATAATTCTGCTAGACGATAGAATCGCGTCCTGTGCAGCCAACTGCTGAACGGCTAGATCACCCTCGGCGATCGCTATCCCTGATCCGTTCAGGTAGACGGTACCATCCTCCATCACCGTCACCCCTTGAGCATGGCCGATGTCAGCACGGGTCAAGAGCTGGGGCAAAGAGGCGATCGCTATTTCCGGCGCTTCCGTGATCTCCCCCTCCCCCATAGGCTGAATCTCCAGACTCAACACCTGCCCTGGCTGGCTCATGCGGACACCATGGCCTCCCGGCACCGTGGCTAGGGTGATGGTGCCTCCCGGTGCAATCAGTTGCCCTGTGCTGACTACTGTGCCACCCAACAGGGTCAGATGTTCTCCCGGCAACACCTGCAGGGTACCGGCATTGACGATCGCGCCCGACGACTCTGGCCCAAACCTAAATGCCGTTGGATCACCGACTAAGTCTTGATCAACTGGCGTTTCCCCGATCATCCACCAGCCTTCGGCAAAGTCAACACGGTCGGCCGTGGTAGCCGTAAAGCTGGCCGGCACATTCAAGCTAGCCGTTTCTCCAAACACAATCCCCGCCGGGTTCATCAAATACAGATTCGATGCACCACCACTCACCTGAAGAATGCCTTGGATGATCGAGGGACTACCACCGACAACCCGACCTAGGATATTGTCAATCTCAGGTTGAGATAAGAAATTTGCAATCTGCGCCTCATCTAAGCCAAATTGCTCAAAACTATGGAATAGGTTACGACCATCCTGGGATAGCTGCCCACCGTCGATATCAAATTGACCGTCAACTTGGCGTACTTCTGTACCTGTGCCGTCATTGGCTGGCATGATGGATTGGGCTACGCTTCTGGGAGCGATCGCCATCCCACTCCACACAGCCAGCAGCAGCGATCCGCCATACCCACATAGACGATAGTTCATAGTGATCTCAGTTCAGGACATAATAGTTTAATTCCCAGAGTGTTGCTGAATCAGGGTATGAACCTGAATGAGAAACACTGAAACCGCCTGCAAACCTTTGCAGAGTCATACTACACAATTCAGCAACGCCATTCCCGACACCAGTCTCTATTGCAGCTATACAATACAGGAAAAGTTAAGGGCGCAGTAACGTCGGTTAATTATCCGTGAACATCAAGGCTTTTCAACTATATCCTAGTCTCTCCGCACTGCCCCAGTAGTATTACAGAGACGACACAGAAAAGATTTCAGAACCTAGGATAGGGCGATGCCTGATCCCAGCACAGCCTGCACCCGTTCCGGCACCTGTTGAATCTGTGCCCTAGACACCATCAAGTTCGTCACGGCCCGCAGGGCGTGGGGGCCAACGGGCAAGACCCTAACCCCTTGCTGGTCAAGCTGTTTGGCTACCGCCACAGCATCTCGATCGGGCGTTTGGAACACGACGATATTGGTCTGCACATCCGCAGGATGCACCTGAATACCGGGAATTTCAGCTAGGGATTGAGCCAGAATCTGCGCGTGGGCGTGATCATCAGCCAGGCGATCGTAGTGATGCTGCAGGGCATAGAGGGCACCGGCAGCCAAGAGGCCGGCCTGACGCATTCCACCGCCGAATAGCTTACGAAACCGTCGAGCGCGCTGCATATCTGCCGCTGATCCGACCAACGCAGACCCCACCGGCGCACCTAAACCCTTCGAGAAACAGACGCTGATGGTGTCAAAGGGGGCAGCATAGTCTGCGGGCGATAGACCTGTCGCGACACAAGCATTCCAAAAGCGGGCTCCGTCTAGATGCAGGTTTAGATGGCGATCGCGACAGATCTCCGCAATAGCCTGGATGTCTGCCAAAGGAAAGATACGACCGCCGCCGCGATTATGGGTATTTTCTAAACAAACCAAGCGGGTGCGAGGAAAATGTGGATCGGACGGCCGCAGCACCGATAGTAAATCCTGGGCCGTGAAAATGCCCTGTTGTCCAGCCACTAAGCGGCACATGACCCCAGAAAGAGCCGCCGGCCCACCGCCTTCATAGTAGTAGATATGGGCTTCCGCTTCCAGAATCACCTCATCTCCCGGCTCCGTATGCACCCGCAGAGCCACTTGATTGGTCATCGTGCCCGAGGGCATATAGACCGCTGCCTCTTTACCCAGAAGCTGAGCCACATAGGTTTCTAGCGCTTGCACCGTGGGATCATCACCTAGAACATCATCGCCCACCGGCGCTTGGGCGATCGCTTGACGCATCTCTGGGGTAGGCTGGGTAATCGTATCGCTGCGGAGATCAATCATCATTTGAGTCATCGTTGGGGTTGGTTGTCCAGATTGATCTTCCATCATGCCCCATCTTGAGTGGCTTGGTAGAGCTGAGATCAGCAGCCATCGCTTGGGGCAATATTTGATTACCGTATGGAAGAGCGATCGCGCTCAGATAAAGATGGGTAGAGCCAAGGGCTAAATAGCTTGGTGAGCCAAGGCATGACGGGATAGGTGAGTAAGGCAGAAACGACAGGGACAGTCAGCAATAGACCTACCCACAGCGGCCAATCTTTAACCAAGGGAGAAAACACCAGGTTAGACAGCAAAATTAAGGGATAAACCGCGATGACACCGAGGATCACCTGCTTATAGTAGGCGGGCTGGGAATACTTGGATGCTGAGTTTGAGGGCAGGGTAAACCATAGCTCTAGACTGCTGGATAGCTCTTGCTGAGAGCGGGCTGCTACAAACTCAGGCGATCGCGATCGCCATTGATAATAGGTGGGTGAGGTGAGCCACTCACGCAAATGGATGTAGCTATCAAATCGGATGATAATCACATATTCTGGAAAATCGTGATCACGGGGACGAATGATCTCTACACCCAAAAATCCGTCAAACTGCTGGGCAGCTTGGTTAAATCCCTGTGTCCAGGCTTCATACTCGTGAATGCGTGTCGGTTCAACAAGTTCTGAGATGACAACAGTGATGGAATCGGAGGGCGGCACGGTCATAGGTAGATAGTTGGCGACAGGTGAAGTGTTTCTATTGTCTCAGGTCATGGTCTCATCGTCAGCGTCACTACACCTGCAGCGATCGCTTGGCTACGTCACAATAGAACAAGTTGTGTTTTAAGGATGGCGTTAGCGGTGATTCATGCACTGATTGTGGGAGCAAGTCAGGGAATTGGTTTAGGCTTTGTGCAGTATCTTTTGCAGCAGCAGACGACCGCTCAGGTTTATGCCACCTATCGATCGCCTAGTTCAGCAGAGCATCTGCTGGCGATCGCTGATGATCGGTTAACCTGCTTGCCCGTAGACCTGACGGATGAAATCCAGATTGAGGAAGCGATCGCTCATATCAGCCGCACCACGCCTTCTTTACATTTGGTGGTGAACTGCGTGGGCTTACTGCACGATGGCGATCTGCAGCCCGAGAAAAGCCTACGGCAGATTAACTGCGAACACCTGCTGCGCTACTTTGAGGTGAACAGCATTGGTGCGATTCTGTTGGCGAAACACCTCTTGCCCCTGCTCTCCCATGGCGATCGCAGTGTTTTTGCCACCATTTCCGCCAAGGTTGGCAGCATTGGCGATAACTATAGCGGCGGCTGGTATGGCTACCGCGCCTCCAAAGCCGCCCTGAATATGTTCATGCATACCGCAGCGATCGAGTATCAGCGCAAGCGGGCCAAGACCATCCTCGTCACCCTCCATCCTGGAACCACCGACACCCGTCTGTCCAAACCCTTTCAGCGCAGTGTCCCTCCCGAAAAATTATTTTCCTGCGATCGCACAGTTCAGCAACTGATGGACGTGATCGACAATCTCGATACCGTCAATAGTGGTGGATTCTTCTCCTGGGACGGTAGTCCGTTACCCTGGTAAGTGGGAGGATGTAGCTATTGGCAGGCCTTTCGACGTCGCTCAATGCTCCAATCCTTAGGAGAAGAGGGCTGAGCGTAGTCGAACCCCGGAAACTTAGCTCCATTTCATTAAGTCCACCTACCTAATGGTCGATCATTTAGTCAGACAAATAGATAAAGTGCCATTAGAGTGGGCGATACCCTACAAAGGTAAGTGTGAAGTAATTTTCCAGATTTGACATGACCGGTCAATCCCCCATGCCGAGCCTAGTAGGTCATGGTTTCCTCACTCCTTTATAAATTTTTAACTATTACCTTCCCTAAAACCGCCTATATTCCTCATAAGCTGCGCTTAATAGTTAACCTCAAAATTAAATTTGACCTACGTTAAGCGCTTAGCTGCTTGTCCCTATGTTTTACTAAGTTGAGGCAGTGTCGGGTTATGTACCTCACTCCCCATGAACTCGATCGACTCTTGATTTTTACCGCCGCAGAGATTGCCCGGCGGCGCAAAGAGAACGGCGTGAAACTCAATGTTCCCGAAGCGATCGCCTTCATCACCGACCAAGTTTTGGAAGGTGCGCGCATGGACAAAAGCGTGGCAGAGCTGATGTCAGAAGGGGCAACGTGGCTCACCGTCGATGATGTGCTACCCGGTGTCCCGGAACTCATTCCCCTGATTCAGGTTGAGGCCCATTTTCTCGACGGCACCAAGCTAGTCAGTATTCACAATCCTATTCGGATGCCCCAGGAGTCTGTGTAATGGCAAGTTCGCATGGATCAGGCCCCGGAGAGATTCTCTGTGACCCCGGTACGCTCCATCTCAATGCGGGTCGGGAACAGCGCCAGCTTGAGGTAGCCAATGGGGGCGATCGCCCTATTCAGGTGGGATCTCACTATCACTTTTTTGAAGTGAATCGTGCTCTACAGTTTGATCGCGCTCAGGCGTTGGGATTTCGCTTAGATATTCCGGCAGGAACGGCAGTGCGGTTTGAGCCGGGGGATACTAAATCGGTCACCTTGGTGGCGATCGCTGGTAGTCGCACGATCTACGGGCTGAACGGATTGGTCAACGGATGTTTAGACGATCAGGGCGTTCGAGAAGCGGCCCTAGCTCAGGCCCAAACATCTGGCTTTATGACGATGGAGGATGCTGATGGAGATTAGTCGCGAACGGTATGCCGAACTCTTTGGCCCCACCACGGGCGATCGCATTCGCTTGGGCGATACCTCTCTGATCGTAGAAGTGGAAAGAGATACCACGGTCTACGGTGATGAATGTGTCTTTGGCGGCGGCAAAACCCTGCGAGACGGTCTGGGTATGGCTCCTGGAGTTACGTCGGCCCAGGGCGCGCTGGATTTGGTGATCACCAATGTGGTGCTGATTGATCCCATGCAGGGGATTATCAAAACCGACATTGGCATCAAAGATGGTCGGATTGTCGGCATCGGTAAAGCTGGAAATCCTGGCATTATGGACGGTGTGACGCCTAATTTGATCGTGGGTGCTGGCACCGACGTGCGGGCCGGTGAGGGACTGATTGCCACCGCTGGGGGACTGGATTGCCATGTCCACTTTGATAGTGCCGGTCTCTGTGCTGAGGCCTTGTCCAGTGGACTCACTACCATGCTGGGGGGTGGACTTGGGCCAGTTACCGTCGGTATCTGTTCCAGCGGCGCTTACAACGTAGGTCTGATGCTGAAAGCAGCGGAAGCATTTCCCATTAACTTTGGCTTTCTAGGCAAAGGTAGTTCTAGCCTACCGGCTAGCTTGAATGAACAACTGGAAAACGGTGCTTTTGGTCTCAAGATCCATGAAGATTGGGGAGCCATGCCCGCCCTGATTGATACCTGTCTATCGGTCGCCGACAACTACGATTGCCAGGTGCAAATTCACACCGATACCCTCAACGAGTCGGGCTATGTGGAAGATACCCTAGCGGCGATTCGCGGTCGCACGATCCACATGTATCACACCGAGGGAGCTGGCGGCGGTCACGCTCCCGATATTATCAAGGTGGCATCCTATTCCCACTGTCTCCCGTCATCCACCAATCCCACCAATCCCTACACGGTCAACACCTTTGATGAACATCTGGATATGGTGATGGTCTGTCACCATCTCAATCCACGGGTTCCAGAAGATGTAGCCTTTGCCGAGTCTCGAATTCGGGCAGAAACGATCGCAGCTGAAGATATTCTCCATGATATGGGGGCCATCAGTATGCTGGGGTCGGACAGTCAAGGCATGGGGCGGATCGGTGAGGTGATTCGTCGCACGTGGCAATTGGCTTCGAAGATGAAAGATCAGCGCGGCTCTCTACCGGAAGATAGCGATCGCCACGATAATCATCGAGTGCTGCGTTATTTAGCGAAATATACGATTAATCCGGCCCGCACCTGTGGCATCAGCGATTACGTCGGTTCCATTGAACCCGGTAAATTAGCCGATATTGTGCTGTGGCAGCCCGGCTTTTTTGGCGTGCGCCCAGAATTGGTGATCAAAGGTGGATTTATTGCCTGGTCGCCCATGGGTGAATCCAATGCCTCTCTGATGACCTGTGAACCGATTCTCTATCGTCCCCAGTGGGGCAGCTACGGGGCGGCCAGTGCGGCCACCTCCACCTGCTTTGTCACCGAGGCAGCGATCGCCAATGGTCTAGCCGATCGCCTGAGTTTACAGAAACAGCTCCTGCCCGTGAAGGGAACGCGATCGCTGTCTAAGGCAGATATGGTACGTAACGACGCCTGTCCGGCCATTGAAGTGGATCCGGATACCTTTCAGGTGCGCGTTGATGGACAATTGGCCACCTGTGAACCAGCCCAATCCGTTCCCCTGGGACGGCTGTATATGTTTCGATAGAAATGACGGATAGAAACGATCATGAAACCATCTGTAGCGCGATTAGGGGTGGGTGGCCCGGTGGGCAGCGGCAAGACCGCCCTGCTGGAATGCTTGGTGCCGTTGCTGACCCAGCGAGGCATTGAGGTGGCGGTGGTCACCAATGACCTGCTCACCCAGGAAGATGCCGATCGCCTCAAGCGAAAGGGATTTTTGCCTCAGGAACGTATTGTTGGCGTCGAAACCGGAAGCTGTCCCCATACAGCCATTCGTGAAGATCCCACGATGAATCTATTGGCGATCGCTGCACTGGAGCAACAGTATCCCCAGCTTGATCTAATTTTTGTTGAAAGTGGCGGCGATAATTTAGCCTCGACCTTTAGCTATGACCTGATTGATGCCTATATCTTTGTCTTAGACGTCGGCGCAGGGGATGATATTCCCCGCAAAAATGGGCCGGGATTTTTGCAGGCAGATCTGGTGGTGATCAACAAAATTGATATTGCCCCCTACGTGGGTGCCGATCTAGAGGTGATCCGCCGCGACGCTGCCGAACGTCGTCGCCATAAGCCCACCGCCTACACCAACTGTAAAACCGGCGAGGGTCTGGAGCAGGTGCTAGACTTCATTGACGAAAAACTCCTGTTTCACCGCTCAAACAACCCTAGAACAGATGTTGCCTAGCCATGGTTTCTCAACTCGATCCATCGATCCATCGATCTCCGTCCCCACAGGAGTCTCAGATCTCTCACCCTGACCATGGACTAGGAGCCGTCACTGATTTTGATGTCTATCTGCGGGTGCAGAGCGATCGCCATCGGCAAAGCTTCGTATCTCGGCAATATGCCACCCATCCCTTTCGGGTCTCCAATGTCTTTCGCTTAGATCAAGAGCAGGTCAAGCAGGCCCAGATAGATCAGGCACAGAGCGATCGCGCCTATGTCTATCTCATGAATACCTCACCAGGTTTGATGGAGGGCGATCGCTTTCGTATTGGTGTCCAAGTGGATGCCCAAGCCCATCTTTATCTCACCGATCAAGCAGCCACCAAAGTCCATCGAATGCCCACACCTGACAGACCGGCAACGGTGGACTATATCCTGCAAGTTGCAGCGGGGGGTAGCCTAGAGTTCTTGCCAGAACCGCTGATTCTCTATAACGAATCTACGTTAAACCAGCATACCCAGGTGATCCTGCATCCCAGCGCGCAGCTATGCCTCAGCGAGATCATCGTACCGGGACGCTTAGCACGGCAAGAATATTATCAATTTCACCACTATTCCAGTCGGCTCACGGTGTCCTCCCCCGACGGACGATTAATCCTTGGTGATGCGCTGCGCTTAGAGGGGCAATCCCATCCCTTTTGCCACAGCCCTCTCTTTGCCCGTCAGCCAATTTTAGCGACTCTCCTGCTCATCTATCCCAATATTGAGCAGGCTCAGCTTGAAGCAGTCCTTGGGCAAGTATGCGCTAACCAGCCGGCTGCTACAATAGAGGCTAGCTATTCGTCCTTACCAAACTGCAACGGGTTCGTGATTCGGGCCACCGCCGACTGCATCAGCCGAATCAAACGCTGCTTTGACCAAGCCCTAAACGCGGTGAGGCTCCTAGAAGGACAGTCGCCCTTACCCGAGGTGCCCAAATGACGATCATCGCTCAGCACTATCTAGGCAACATGTTGCACGATCCCGTCCTTCAGCAGCAGGTGGCCCTTGCCCATGCAGAAGGATGCTGTATTGAGGTGGAGCTCACTGAAGATGATTGTCGCAAAAGTCGAATTACCGTAGAGTCTGCTGGTAGGCAGGTTGGGATTATCAAAGATCGGGGCTGGTCGCTGAGGGAAGGGGATCTATTTAAAACCGAGAAGGGTCGCCTGCTGTTGATCCATGTGCAAATCCCCGACGTGATGATCCTGCGATTCACCCAAGACACCACAGATTATGCTCAACAGCTCGTGTTGCTGGGCTATACCCTCGGCAATCACCATTGGCCCATGTCCATCGTGGATCAGACGATCTATGTTCAGCTCGTTGTCGATCGCTCCGTGATTGAAACCACCCTCCAACATCTACATATTCCCGGCTTAGTGATCGACTACGGCGTGCGATCGCTGGATCATCCCCTACCGTCCTCTCCCCACAGCCACCCATGACTCCTTCTATCACCACCACAGACTGCGATCGCCGTTTGGCGCTGATGCAGCTTTCAGATTCGTTTTTTCCTTCTGGATCATTTACCTTATCTCATGGTCTAGAGTCTCTGGTGCAGTCGGGACAGGTGCGATCGCCTGATGATGTGACAACCTATCTACAAATTCTGTTGCACAACAAAGTCGGATCGTCGGATGTTGTCGCCCTCTTAGCAGCCCATCACGGGAGTGTAGTAGGAGACCTCAAGCAGGTGCGGCGAGCCGATCAGATGCTCTTTGCCTATACCCTAGTGCAGTCGGCGAGAGAGGCCCAGCAAAAAAGTGGGCAAGCCTTGCTGATGGTAGCCCGATCGACCTGGCCCGATGAGCAACTGGAGAGCCTCCAAGCTGATGTGTTGAAGCAGCAGATTCATGGGCTACATCCCATTGTATTTGCCGTCGTTGGCAGAGCTGCAGGATTAGACGCTGATGATACGGTCTTCGCTTATTTACATAGCTGGTTAACCGGATTAGCCGGCGTCGCCATTCGCCTAGGTGCCGTAGGACATATTCACGCCCAGCGGATAATCACAGCCCTTGCACCCGATATCCATCAGGTGATACAGCAGACAAGCGATCGCTCCCTAGACGACCTTTGGTCTTACACCCCTGCCATTGACCTAGCTCAAATGAAACATCGACATCTACCTCAGAGACTCTTTAGTAACTGACCTTAATTTTCGTATTGTTTGTATCTAAAGTAGTGTGGATATCTCACAGTTCCTCAGCCAATCCTATTGCGACTCAGCAACGCCACTCTAGCGCTTACGAGCCACAATATTAAAGATATGCCAGTGCTTATCCTCTCCTAAAGCCGTTTTACCAGGATGATTTTCCTCCTCAAAGACTTCTAAAACAAAAGGAGATAAGAGTTGCTCCACTTGCTCACGACTATGATGGTTCATATCTGTATAAACAGACCAAGAGTCTTGATCGCCAAATAACTGCCCGCAGAAGCGTCCTCCTGGTGCTAGGGCAGCCACAATATCCTCCCACAGATCAGGGAAATAGTCTGGAGGGCAAAAGGGTAGACAAAAGCTAGCATTCAGCAAGCTGACGTCCGGCGGTAAGGTGAGGTCTTCAAACCGCTGCACCCTGGTCTCTAAGTAGGTGCGATCAATATCGGGTCGTCGTCGCAGGCGGGCGATCGCTTCTGGCTCCCCCTCAATCGCTAACACTCGCCAGCCTTGACGGAGCAGTTCGACCGTATCCCGTCCATCACCACAGCCCAAATCTACGGCAAAACGTCTCAGAGGCTGGACATCTTGAGCGCAGTAGTCTAAGGCTTTTACCAGCGTCGTTCGGGGTGGACGCCCTTGAACAGCTTGATAGTACTGAAGCCACTTCGGTTCAAATTTCATCGTTCCCTCCGTTGCTTTCACTGTATCAGGTATGGGCCAACGGTTAAAAAAATCGCACATGAAGATTAGGCTAGGTTAGCCCCTCTAGGATTCTATTCAACTAGGTAGGAATAGGTTTGAGGTTCATCAAAACATAAGGTGAATGATAATGTGAGTAATAGTGTGGGTAATCATGTGAGTGAAGAGACACATTGCACTCTAGATAGAACGTATCTAGAAAGGCTTAACAACCAATGGATCAGGCTCAAACTGGAAGCGAGTCTTGGGTTGAGTATCTCCGTAAAGTTGAAACGTTAGAGCCGGGGTTGGGCCAATTGTTTCCACTTGATGGATAGCATCAGGCACAAAGCTGATGATTTCCCCAACCTGAAGAGTTTGTTGTCCAGCGATCGCTAGCCGGTCAGGATTAGCCAACTTACGCCAAAAGGTATGGTGTTCCTGTCCTTTGAGAATAGCGACCACGCCCCATGTACCGTGGTTATGAATGGGAGTAATGGTACCAGGATTAGTCGTAACGGTTTGGACGGTCAGGGGATAGCCGATTTCATCGTAGAGGGTGATCACGGCAGTCCCTGTTTTAGGATCAGGATGCTTACGTTGAGTTCTCAGCCAGTAGGAGTTGAGAATCAGTTGTCGAACCTTACAGCGAATGAGGGGTAAATAGTCTTGCTGATCGAGTTCATGGGGAGAATGGGTCAGACTATGCAAGACATCGCTGAGGAATTGATGCAGATAATAATGATCCTGCAAGAGCCCCCACGGACGCGGGGTAAGGCAGGGTTGACACTGGCCGTTAGCATCCACAAACCAATCTTGATGGAGCATCTCAGTCATGGTTCTTCTAGGATAAGGATTGGGTAGAGTTGGTGCTTCTCTCTCTACCCAGAATTATCAGATGAGAAGCGATCGCTCTAGGCAGGCATGGGAGCATAGGCATGGCAGCCTTTTGGACAAACGCGATCGCATGCTTGACAGCCAATGCAGTTAGCTGCGTTGATAACATGCATCACTTTCCGTTCAACTTCATCATCATCATCGTCTTCATCCACGATCTCTCCCTCGTCATTCAGGGCAATCAGGGACATAACGCCTCGGCCACAAACTTTGAAGCAGCGACCACAGCCTAGACAGGTTTCCCAGTTAATGCGCTGCAAAAACTCGGGAATCCAGGGTTGACCTCCAAAGGTAAGTCCAGTTAATGTAGCCATGATAGGTTCCTCTCGTGTGAATTTAAGGTGGTTTGAGCAATTAGGGTTAAACCAAATAAGCTTCCATGTGGGTCTTAATCGTGCAGTCTGATCGAGGATAGGTTGAACACAACAACACAAAACCCTTGGCTATTTGCTCATCATCTAAAAATGATTGATCTTCCTGATCAATGTCTCCTTCTACGAGCTTACCAACACAGGTAGAACAAGCCCCAGATTTGCAGGAGGAGGGGAGTTCAATATCATGTTCTTCCGCTGCATCCGTGATATACATATCGTCGGGAACAGGAATTGTGACGTCAATATTACGCTTTTTGTTAATCAATCGAACCTGATAGGTTGTCATCATCGATCTCCTTGTAGAGGACAGAGATAAAAATGAACGCAGTCAACGTTGAGTGTGGTTGAGGATTATGAACAAGGCACCCCTGCCGGACTACATTCTCCAGCTTGGAACGATTTGCCACAGCTACAGGTATCGGTAGCATTGGGGTTAGTAAACTTAAAGCCACTCTCCAGTAAGCTATCGATATAGTCTACCACAATACCCTCAAGTAAAGGAGCACTTTTGGGATCGATGAATACCTTGAGACTACCAGACTCTACGACTTGGTCATCAGATTTGGGAGCGTCGGAAATTTTAATGTCATACTCGTAACCGTTACAGCCTCCATCCTTAACCGCTAAGCGAATACCTCGGGTTGGGCTGTTGTTGGGAGTGCTGCGAACCACCGCACGAAGGCGGAGCTCTGCTAGTTCAGTCAGGGTAATGGTCATGGGAGTTCTCACTTGCTAGAGAATATCTGGGACACCACGTTGATTCGTTTGTCCCATCTAGTCATGGCGGTCAGAAGATTCCTCAAGCAGGGTGGATCTCGCTCGTAGTTCATATTATCTTATCCTTTGACTTAAACAATATGGTCTGGAAGACTCCTGTTTGAATGTTCCACAAACCGGACAATTCGGATCATGATAGGCGCGGCGCTTGGCAAACTCTGCTCTTGCTAAATCCATCGTCAACAGCTTTCCTAGCAGAGGCTCACCCAGTCCCGTCACCAGTTTGATAGCTTCTAAAGCCGCTAGACAAGCCAGAGTACCGGATACTGCGCCCAAAACTCCAAAGCCCCAACGATCCCAGTCTGGCTTTTCAGGAAAAATGCAGGCAAGGCAGGGAGTTTGTCCTGGCACAATCGTGGTTAGGTAAGCATCCATATCATTCATAGCTGCTTCGACCATCGGCTTACCCCAGCGCACACAGGTAGCATTCAGTAAGTCACGCTCTTTGAAATCAAAAGCACAGTCGAGGGCGATGTCTGCACGCTGCACGAGGGAGTCAATATTATCCGCATTGACATATTCACAGACCGCTTCAATCTGAATATCGGGATTGAGATGGGCTAAGGTTTCCTGAGCCTTAAACACCCTAGGCTTACCGACCCAGTCATCCGTCATCAGAATTTGGCGATTGAGATCGTCGCGCTGGAGGTTGCCGCCTCGCACTAGAATCAGTCGCCCTACGCCAGCCACTGCTAGATAGAGTGCCGCTGTTCCCCCTAAGCCACCAACGCCAGTAACCAGAGCAGTTGTATTCTTAAGGCGACGTTGGCCCATCTCTCCTAGACCAGGTAGCATGATCTGGCGGTGGTAACGTTCAAGTTCAATGGGCGTAAGAAGGGGAAGCATAGGGTTAAAACGTAGGAATGCAACGAACAACAGCAATATGATCCGTAAGACTGAGATAGATTAGCATGGGGCGTTGCTGAATGAGGCTATGACATCGGAACGCGAGCAAATCATATATCGATTCAGCAACGCCTAGCCTGGATTGGGGGGCGATCGCTCCATTATGTTAGAGGTTATTAGATCTTACTCCATACCAATGTCAGACAACATTACGATATTCTTAGGTCTGTCTTGAAAAACCTTGAACAGCTTTTGTTCAACAGAGTTGGAAGTCACAAACAGGTTATAAGCCGTTTGTAGAGCTTGCCTGTAAGCCTTGAGCAGTTGATCATCATCCTGGGATGAATCTTCAGCACTCACCAGTTGGGAAAACTTTCTCAGAATATGTAAGCGATTGACATTGACAATATGCGGATCATAGGTCAATCCAAAAAACTCAAAGTAGGCCTCCGCATCTTTAATCTGGTTAAACTGGGCAAGGGTGGGGCGTAGCGTCATCATAGCTTATCCTCTAACGTTTTGAGCTGTTGCTTAAGGTCACGAAGCTGGCAATAGATGGCATGAGTGCGGGCAGCAGTATCGAGGAGTTGATCTAGGTCGGCGGGTAAACCTTCAGCAATATCATGAAGATCCATCTTGAGCTGACCGGCTTTACTGTTCAACTTTTTGATCTGTTGTCGTAACTCATCGACGGTAGCAGATTGGGTTACTTGAGTCATAGCCACAACCATAGATTAGAGCAGGTTAGATATCACAGACTTCAGGATATTGCCGGGCTAGCGCAATCCCTTTGTCCACTAGTTTTTCTCCTTCCGTGCTAAGTTTTTCAAGGGAGTCAAAACCAAAGCGCTGGGCATCACGCAGGGTTTTACTAACTAGAATCAGCCGACCGGAAAAAATTAATGCCCAGCCAAATCCTTCGTGGCTCAGGTCAATCACCACCTGGGAAAGCTGGCCTGTTTCTTCTTCAATACGATAAGCGATCGCTCTATGGAAGGCCATAATCCGACCTTGGGTGATAGCGTTAACCTCACCTTCTACAGAAATCTCACGCTTTTGGGCTTTGCTGATTACATAGGGCTTGAGTAAGAGTTCATCTGACCAATTGCGTAAGGTACCATAGGCATCATTAGCGCGAATTTGCTGCACGATGGCTTTAAGAAAGGGAGAAGCATCGATCAAGAGGGCGGCATCCAGGGTAGTGGTCGTTTCGACAGGGCTCATAGGACAACCTCCTGCTGGCTAGGGTTTACAGTATCTGTCAAGACATCATCAAAATTACGAGGTTGTCCCTTCAGGAGGGCTTTACGCAGCCAGGGCGGTGGACTGCCTTTCAACGTCTCTACCAGGCGATCGAGTACATCCTGGATCTCGTCCTGCTCTGATTTTGCCTGAATGGGGGTAATATTTCGATGGATGAGCCGCGCTGCTGCACTGCCGCCAATGGCAGCAACATAGATAATCGTGCAGTCATGCAGCGCCTTAAGTTTGGGCTCTAACTTATCTTCATTACCATCTTCTTTTAGATCCCCTTGGAATTCTAAGGTTTCTAATTGGGTATAACCTTCAGTATTGACATCATAGACATCGACTTGCTTGGCCCAGCCGAAGTGCGCATTAATGTGAACTGAGTCGTTGGTGGTGAAGGCAATTTTCATCGTGAGGTCTCCTCATCATAAATGGAAATCGGGAAACAGTTGGGTCAAGGACCATCATTATCCAGTCTTAGCAGAGCGATCGCCCTCTTGCCACCCATACACCAAGGCGTGGGCTGCGGCCTCATCAGCATCAAGAAAGATATTGCCGATGTCAAACAGGAGTTGAGTTGTGCCGCTGTAGCCAACGGTGCAATGACGCCCGTTGCCGAGGCGATCAAAAATGGGAAAGCCAAGACGGTAGAGAGGGATACCCAAGCGCTGGGCTAGTCCCTTAGCATTGGAGTTAGCAATAATGAGATCTGCGCCAACAGCCAGATCTTCCAGATCTTCTAGGTCACCAATCGTGACGGTATCAATGGGTAGATGTTTAAGCAAGGGAGATTTGGTAGTCGTAACGGCGGCATGGACAGTGGAACCAGTTGTCGTCAACCACCATGCCATACGGTAGAGTAGATCGGGTTCTAGGGCTAGAGCCACTCGTTTGCGACCAAAGAAAAAGTGGGTATCGAGCAGCGCATCCTGTAACTGCTGGCGCTGCTGCCAAACTTTTTCAGGCATAGGCTGTTGGCTGACAAGCGATAGCCGATGTAGAAAGCGATCAACCGCTTCTAGCCCGGTGAGGCTATGAAAAACCTCAAACTCTGTGCCGAAGCGTTGGTGTACTTGGGCAGCAGCAGCAGCCATAGACTGACCTAGGGCAAGGGTAAAGACAGAGTCACCCAGGCAACGCAGATGGGATAGTGGGGTACCGCCAGTAGTAACGGCTTGATAATCGTTGGCTAAATGACCATCGAGGGAGGCGGAAAGATCGGGCACTACCACAGCCGTCATATGAAACAGCTCGATCATATCTTTCACAGCCTGCACATCTCCAGGAGACAGGGATGGCCCTGCTAAAACTGTGATCTGAAGCTGTTTTCTGGACAAGCGAGAAGCAAGGGAAGTCAGGTGGTTGTCAGAGGGCGATCGCTTTCCCTGATCGCTATCCTGATTTTTGAAGCTGTCCTGATCGCTGTCCTGACAAGCCGCCTGAGCAATCTCCAGGTCAAACGGTACATCCCGCACCAACGCCTCAACGGCTGCCGCATAGCCATCCTGCAACGCTCCCTTAAAATCAGGTGTTGCCGCCAAGGGGATGGGGAAATTGACTAGCTCCGGGTGGCGATCGCGGATAGTGCGGAGAATATCCGGCATGTCATCGCCTCGGGTTTCTGTCAATCCTGTGGTGCAAAGACCGATGATCTGGGGCTGGGATTTTTCTAGCAAGGTTAAAATTGCAGTTTCCACATTACTCTCACCGCCCAAGATCGTGCTGACTTCCGTCATGGCTGTGGTGGAAAGGGGAATAGCTTCGCGAAAGTGACGCACTAGCATAACCTTGGCAAAGGCTGTACAGCCCTGGGAGCCGTGGAATAGGGGCATCATCCCCTGAATCCCCAGAAAGGCTAGAGCTGCCCCCAGAGGTTGACTTTGCTTGAGAGGATTGACCGTGAGAGACTTTTGACGAGAGAGCACCTGGGTGATAGAGGTCAAATCATCAGACGCGGGTGAGACATCATCGATCGGCTCACGCTTATCCCAGGGCGGTGCTAACCGTGCTTGCCGCCACACCGGGCTATGCAGCGCTTCATCCAGTTCCTTAGCCATTTCCACCATGCCAACATAACCAGCATAGGGGTGATGGCGCTCCTGGTTAATATCAAGAAAAGGGATGCGGGCCTTGAGAGCAGTGTACTGATTGCGTCCACCAGCAATCAACATGTCCGCCTTGGTTTTAGCAATCACGGTCAGCAATTCTTGAGCGTTGCCCTTCTGCATCATGATGCCATCTTGACCCAGCAGAGTCTTGATACGAGCCTTATCTTCCTCTGTACTCTTTTTAGTGCTGGTGGCCACCACATCAATTCCTAGGTCTTTAGCAGCAGAAATAATAGACCAGCTTTTAACGCCTCCAGTATAAAGCACGACTCGTTTACCACGGAGGCGATCGCGGTACGGAGCAAGAACGTCATCTAGGTGGGCTGTTTCACGGGCGATGAGGGTCTCAACCCGAGCCTGCAAATTAGCATCTCCTAGCTTAGCTGCGATACTACGCAGTAAGTGATTCATATCTTCAATGCCGTAGATTGAGGCTTCGATGTAGGGAATGCCGTAGCGTTCCTCCATTGCTTGAGCCATATTGATCAGTGCCTTGGAGCAGATCATCACGTTGAGCTTAGCCCGATGGGCACAGGCCACATCATGGTAGCGAGCATCTCCAGTTATCTTAGCTAAAACACGAATACCTAGCTGTTCCAAAAGGGGAAGCACTCCCCACATTTCTCCTGCAATATTATATTCACCGATTAAATTAATGTCATAGGGCGTTGTGATCTCAGGCTCAGCCGTTCCTACCACATAGGTGAGCAGTGCTTCGCCGCCGATACGGTTGCCCAGATTTTTACTGCCAACAAATCCAGGAGAGGTCACAGGAATCACAGGAATCTCAAATTTCTGGCTAGCTACCCGGCATACGGCTTCTAAATCATCTCCGATTAGCGCTGTAACACAGGTTAGATATACAAAAACGGCAGCAGGACTGTAGCGTGTCTTGACTTCATAAATGGCTTGATAGAGCTTCTTTTCACCGCCAAAGATAATGTCATTTTCACTTAAGTCGGTGGTGAAGCCTAATTTATAGATCATCGGCCCTGAGGACAAGCTACCCCGGCTACCCCATGAGTTCCCGGCACAAGCAATTGGGCCATGGACGACATGAGCCACATCAGTGATCGGAACAAGCGCAATGCTGGCTCCATCAAAAGCACAACCACCCTGAGCTGCACCAGGTTGAGCCTGTTGTTGGCACGCTTTATGTTTACCTTGACCACCTTTCTTGTGGTTGTGCTCACAGCCGGGCTGGGTTAGGAGTTGGTTGAGTTTGCCTTGGGTGAGAGTCATGGTAGGTAGGAATAAAGAAGTGAACTAAAGCAAACATTAGGTGAGCGAGTCGGCGACAGATACATGAGCAAGGTCTTCAGCAAGCTCTAATTCTTTGCTAAGGCAACCAACAACATAGTTGCTTTCCAGAAAATGCACAGAGTAGATATACACTCGTTGCAAATAGGTTCCAATACCAATCACGTAACCGATATCTCCCTTTTGGGCTAGGTGAAAGCCAATATCTTTACCGGGAAATGTACCATCATTGCGGATTAGCCTGCGAACTCGTACTCGGTTGCCTAGCTCAAAAACGGGTGGAGCATCAAGTTCAATGTTTTCTGAAAGAGTCATCATTTATTCCTGGGAATACTGGCCAGATACACCGAATGTATCTGGCCAGATTGGACTAGCGAATCAAATCAAAGGAAATATCAGTCTTGGCAATTGTGCTGGTTTTGCGATCCAGTTCATCCAGGATGGTATTAATAATCCAGTTGAACTGGTTGATAGCACCCTGATAGCCAAGCGTTGCATAGCGATGCATATGATGGCGATCAAAGATCGGATAACCAATACGCACAAGGGGTGTGCCAGTGTCACGCCACAGATACTTGCCGTAGGAATTGCCAATTAGCAAATCTACCGGCTCAGTAAACATGAGCGATCGCAAGTGCCAGAGGTCTTTCTTACCCCATACCGTAGCATTTTGTCCATAAGGGCTGTTCGTCAGCATCTCACGGGCTTCTGCTTCAAATTCATCGTTGGAGTTCGTAACGACGATATGAACTGGCTCCGCTCCCATTTCTAGCAAGAACTGGATCAGATTCAACGTATGGTCAGGATCACCGTAGAGAGCCACTCGCTTGCCGTGAATCCAGGCTTGGGAGTCAGTTAGAGCATCCACAGCTCGACCTCGCTCCTGCTGAAGCTCCAGGGGAATGGGCTTGCCGGTGATAGCCGATAATGACATGAGGAACTCGTCCGTACCCTTGATGCCAAAGGGACGGAAGTTATAGGTCTTTTGATCCCATTCCTTAGCGATATACTCTTGGGTTTTTGGAGTCGTGTAGGTCTGGAAAAAGACGGTTCCTTCAGCGTTAATTGCGTCGGCTGTCTCAGCCAAGGTTGTGAGACCGTTATACATTTTGAACTCGCCGGTATTGGGAGAGTCAAAGGTATCAGAGTTATCCGACAGAATAGTGTAGTCAATGCCAAACAGACCTAAAATTCTCTTCAGCTCACGGATATTGCCGATGTAGGGGTCAAAGCCTAGGTTAAAGTTAACCTTACCATTTGACGTGTCAGCTTTTTTATCCGTGACTAAGGTGTTGAGAATAGACTTCAGCATGTTGTCATAGCCGGTAATGTGGGAACCCACAAAACTAGGGGTGTGGGCAGCCGGCACGGGTAGATCTTCGGGAATATGTCCTTCTTTTTTAGCTGTGGTGATATAGGCCCCGATATCATCACCAATAACCTCAGCCATACAGGTGGTGCAAAGAGCAATCATCTTTGGCTTATAGAGGGTATAGGAATTTTCTAAGCCCTGTTTCAGGTTGCTTAGTCCACCAAATACAGCGGCATCTTCTGTCATGGATGAAGATACAGCTTGGAAAGGCTCCTTATAGTTACGAGTAAGGTGGCTACGGAAATAGGCAACACAGCCTTGGGAGCCATGGCTATAGGGCAGCGTACCTTCAAAACCAGAGGCTACAAACAAGGCACCTAAAGGCTGACAAGCTTTAGCAGGATTAATAGTTAGAGCTTCTCGGGCAAAGTTCTTTTCCCGATAATCCCAGCCTTTTGTCCATTCAGCTATTTCAGCAATTTTTTCTGGGCTATGGGCACCTTCGAATTGCCGCTTATAGTCAAACAGATCTTGGTAAGGTTGAGTCTGAAATAGGTCAAAGTGGTCTTTAATTTGACCCGGATCGTCGGCTCCACAAGGGGCCGGAATAGTATTTTCGTCGTTGAGAGTCATGGGGATCTCCTTAGGAGGGGGAAAGGCAGATAGACAATGTATTCATCAAGAGAGGTAATTCATAGGGTGGGGAGATGTAGAAACAGCTTTTGTGTTACAAGAACAATCAGACCTCAAGATCGTCTATTCTTATCTTACGTCGTTTCATCTCCCCATTGTCCTTATTACCATGGAGTCTTGATAAGGCTCCAAGTCGGATTATTAATGGCTAAATCCATATCACGGGCAAAGACTTCAAAACCGTCATAGCCGTGGTAAGGCCCAGAATAATCCCAAGAGTGCATCTGGCGGAAGGGTAGAGCCATCTTCTGGAAAACATACTTTTCTTTAATGCCAGCAGCGATCAGGTCGGGCTTGAGCTGTTTAGCAAATTCTTCGAATTCATAGCCACTGATATCGTCATAGATAACGGTGCCATCATCGACATAGTCTGCAGTGCGTTTGTAGTCATCGCCATGTCCGAATTCATATCCGGTGCCGATAATCTTCATGCCCAGATCGACAAAAGCAGGAACCACGTGACGGGGGCGTAGACCGCCTACCATCAGCATCACTGTTTTACCTTCTAAGCGAGGACGGTATTTGGCTATGATCGCATCCATGCGGGCTTGATAGCTAGCAATGACCTGTTCAGCTTTTTCCTGAATGGTTTCGTCAAACTGAGCAGCGATCGCTCTCAGAGACTTAGCGATTTGGGTAGGGCCAAAGAAGTTATACTCCATCCAACCAATACCGTATTTTTCCTCCATAAACCGGCAGATGTAGTTCATCGACCGATAGCAGTGGATAAGATTAAACTTAGCCAGAGGAGTCATCACCACTTCGTTGAAGGTACCATCTCCAGAGAACTGGCAGATTACCCGTAGACCAATGGCTTCTAGAAGCAGACGGCTAGGCCAAGCATCTCCTCCAATGTTGTAGTCGCCGATAATATTGACATCGTAAGGGCCGGGTTCATAGCCTTCCGGCAGCTTGCGGTACTCGTCAGCCTTTGGCAGTACCCAATCTCGTACCGTGTCGTTGGCAATATGGTGTCCAAGAGATTGAGAAACGCCCCGAAAACCTTCACAACGAACAGGAATAACTGGCTTACTATACTCCTTAGCTTTCTTCTTAGCCACAGCTTCAATGTCATCACCAATTAAGCCTACAGGACATTCCGACTCAATGGTGGTGCCTTGACTGAGAGGAAACAGTTCTTCGACTTCATCAATGACTTTATCGAGTTTTTTGTCTCCACCAAAAACGATATCACGCTCCTGAAAATCGGAGGTAAACTGCATGGTACCGAACGTATCCACACCAGTAGTACCGATATAGTAGTTGCGGCGACCAGACCAGGAGTAATAGCCACAGCCTACAGGTCCATGGCTGAGGTGAATCATGTCTTTGACGGGGCCCCAAACCACCCCTTTGGCTCCTGCATAGGCGCAGCCACGGGTAGTCATAACTCCAGGAACAGATTTTTTGTTGGATTTAACACCACAATCAGATTTTTCTGCGTCTTGAACGCTGATATGCTTAGCTCGCAGCTTCTTAGCTTTATCGGGATAGGCTGCGAGCACCTCTTGAACAATTTCTTTTCTGTCATCTACAGTGGTCATAGCGCCCTCTTAGATAAGGTAGGGGATTAGGAGGCAAGATGGAACGTGTCGGGGAGATCGAGACCTCAATCTCCCCAGTTGATTACACTAGAAGCTATACAGGAGTGAGATTTGGATCATTGGCGATCGCTTGTTCGTATTGTTCATCGCTATCAAGGATGCCAAATTCAATCAACAGTTCTTCCAACTCATCCATAGAGATCGGGGTGGGGATAGTCAGGTTCTTGTTGTTGATGATCTTTTCAGCAAGGGCGGTATATTCTGCTGCTTGCTTACTCGTCGGTGCATACTCATTAACCGTCATGCGTCGTAGCTCAGCATGTTGAACCACATTATCACGAGGAACAAAGTGAATCATCTGAGTGTTGAGCTTTGCAGCTAGAGCTTCAATAAGCTCAATTTCTCGGTCGGTATTGCGGCTGTTACAGATCAAACCACCTAGACGCACACCGCCAGAGTGAGCATATTTCAAAACACCTCGGGCGATATTATTCGCCGCATACATCGCCATCATTTCACCAGAAACCACGATGTAGATTTCCTGAGCTTTACCTTCCCGAATAGGCATTGCGAATCCACCGCAAACAACGTCACCCAAGACGTCATAGGATACGAAATCTAGGTCTTGATACGCCCCCTCTTCTTCTAGGAAGTTAATGGCAGTGATGATACCTCGACCGGCACAGCCGACACCAGGCTCTGGCCCACCCGACTCAACACACTTGACGCCGCGATAGCCTTCTTGCAGCACTTGATCGAGTTCAACATCTTCAACGGCACCGAGTTCGGCAGCCAGTTGTAGCACAGAGGTCTGGGCTTTGCTATGTAGCATCAGGCGAGTGGAATCTGCTTTGGGGTCACAGCCAACAATCATGATGCGTTGACCCATTTCAGCCATAGCGGCTAAGGTATTTTGGGAGGTTGTGGACTTGCCAATGCCACCTTTTCCGTAAAATGCAATCTGTCTCATGGGGGAATGTCTCCTTAGTGGGAATCAAGTCTGAATTGAAGAAATCAGTTCGTTCGAGAGTAGGCAAGAACCTGTAGCGGAGAGTTGCAACGGACGAGGGGTGGAGAGCGTCCGGCATGAACAAGATAGGGCATGACTAAAATAAGGTAATTGAGCTAACAATTAATGAGCGATCGCTTCAACAACCAATGTTGAAAGCACACGGCGCTGTAGTTGGGCTTCAATGGCATACTTAAGCGTATCTGTACTGCTGGAACAGGAACCACAGGCTCCTTGAAGTTTAACTAGAACGCGATCGCCCTGGACATCATAGAGGGTCACATCGCCGCCATCAGCCATCAGCACGGGGCGTACCTCGTCATCAATGACCTGCTGAATCTGCATAATTTTCTCGATGGTGGTCAGAGGCGGGGAGGCAAGGGTTGAAGTCGATGGGTTAGCAGTAGCGAATGGGGCTGAATGATTAGAGCTTTGAGATAGGTTATTTTGCTGAGCAACTGCAACAGCTACAGTTTCTGGAGATTGTGCCTCTAGCAATAGGTCTTCAATTCCAGCTAAACAAGAACCGCAACCGCCTCCAGCCTTAATATAGTTAGTAACTTGTTCAACGGTGGTGAGTTGATTCTCAGTAATGATGCGACGAACTTTAGGCTCACTGATACCATAGCAGGTACAGAGGAGTGTCCCGTCATCATCTGCGTGATCGGCGATCGCAATGCCACGATACTTATAAATAGCTGCTTCTAGAGCCTCCTGCCCCATAACCGAACAGTGCATCTTAGCTTCGGGCAGACCTCCTAAATACTCTGCAATATCTTGATTGGATAGATTGAGTGCTTCATCCAGGGTTTTACCCTTAACAATTTCCGTTAAAGCAGAGGATGAAGCGATCGCACTGGTACAGCCAAAGGTTTGAAATCGAGCGTCAAGAACTGTATCAGCAGAAACCTGAATCTTAAGGTGTAATCTCAGAGCATCGCCACAGGCAATACTACCCACTTCACCATAAACAACAGACACATCAGGCTCATTCAAGTCTGCGATCGCCCCTTGGTTGAGAGGATTGTAAAAGAGTTCCAGTACCTTTTCAGAGTAGTCCCACATGGCAGTTTAAAGGGGGTGAGAGGTGGATAAAGTTTATACTTCGTTCACGAATAGTTAATGTCTAACCTTTCTAACCTGCTCTTACTAAATCTCGCTCCTGAAGCCAGCCAGCCTGATCATTGCTGAAGGGCGACATATCCCGCAGGCGATTAACAATATCAGGCATGACCGCCAGCACCTGCTGAATATCTGCAGCAGTGGTGAAACGAGATAGGCTAAAGCGGATAGAGCCATGGAGGATGGTATAGGGTAGCCCCATAGACATCAGGACATGGGAAGGATCAAGAGAACCAGAGGTACAGGCAGAACCTGAAGAAGCACAGATGCCTTCACGGTTCAGCATATAGAGAATAGCTTCTCCTTCAATATATTTGAAGCCAATATTGGTAGTGTTGGGCAGGCGAGGAGCACCACCACCGTTAACAGCACAGTCAGGAATCGTAGCCAGCAACTGATTTTCCAGAGTATTTCGGTGATCTTCTTCTGTATCAACCGATTGTAAATACTGTTGTGCTAGTTCAGCAGCTTTACCTAATGCAACAATACCAGGAACATTTTGGGTGCCAGCTCGACGCCCCCGTTCTTGATGACCACCTAGAAGAAATGGGCGGAACCGGAAGCCTCGGCGGACGTAGAGAGCACCAATACCCTTGGGAGCATGGAGTTTATGGCCAGAGAGGGTGAGCAGGTCAATGGTGCTAGATTTAAGATCTATAGGAACCTTACCGACAGCCTGCACGGCATCAACATGGAAGGTGGCTCCATAATATTTAGCGATCGCCCCCACCTGTTCCACTGGGAATATGACGCCCGTTTCGTTGTTAGCATACATCGTACTGACTAGCGCCGTCCCGCCCGTCATAGCTGCTTCCAGCTCCATCAGGTCTAGCTCACCCTGCTCATTGACGGAAAGATAAGTAACAGTATAGCCTTTTTTCTCCAGATGTTTGCATACATTGAGGATGGCCGGATGTTCTACTGCTGTCGTTACAATATGACGCTTATCTGGTTGAGCAGCTAGGGCCGCATGGATGGCAGTATTGTTGCCCTCACTCCCACAGCTATTGAAGATAATTTCTGTATCTTCAGCACCGAGCAGTTGAGCTACTTGACGGCGGGCATCCTGTACCGCCACTCCTACCTGACCACCAAAGCTATGCATGGATGACGGGTTGCCATAAAAGTCGCTTAGGTAAGGCATCATTGCAGCTAAAACATCAGGATCGATGCAAGTCGTGGCGTTGTTGTCAAGATAGATAACCATGGGTGTAAATCAAGTAGGTGAGCAGCTAGGAACACATCAAGACTCTATTTTTGTCCTGATTATCTGTGCAGATGAGCGTTAGGGCGTTAGAGACAGGCGATCGCTTTGTAATTGATAAAGAGCTTTAGCATAGTTAGAAAACCAGCTATACCAATAACTTGAGGTTTGTTCTCCCTGCAGGCGGGCAACCTTACGCGTATAGGTAGCAAACCAAGATTCCCAGTAATCATCTGACTGTTCTGACTTAGAGGTTAGCACTGTAGATAGTTCTGGAATCAAGGCTACACAGCCTTCATTGGTTGGGCAGGTTGCCCAGCACTGCGGAACACGATGAGAACCTTGACACTGGTTACACAGACTCGTTTCTATCCAGAAAGCCAGACCATTAAACTGAATCGCTCCGGTGGGACAAACGGATAGACAGCGCTGGCAACCAATGCAGTTATGGGTGATAGTGTAGGACATAGGAGGAAGCAAAGGTAAGGTTGTTAAACAATGCATCAATAAACGTTTGACTAGAACGTTGCTGACTGCCGAGTTAATACATGTTCGTCATAAAACTGTCGAGCAACGCTCTCAATCACGTCATAGGCTTCAACGACGACTAAACCGGCTTTTTCCAGTTCACGCTGGGGGCAAGGCCCTACTTTGGATGCAAACACAGCTTGACAATCCGAAATGGTCGTAATAATGCCGTTGAGCATCGCCTCTTCGCCATAACCACCCTGGCAGTAATCGGCTACCTTACGGTGGCTGACAAATTTGGCGGCAGTTGCGTCAACTTCGTAAATCATGAACTCCTTAGCGTGACCAAAATGTTGGTTCACCAGGCCGCCTCCCTTAGTGGCGATCGCTACTAGCACCTTGGGAGAAGGCTGCGCTGTTGCGATGGGAGGTCTAACGGCTGCCTGACGTTTTGCCGCCACCGCCGCCTTCGCCTGCTCGATGCCAATGTGAACAGCCTGACGCTGGGCAACACTATAATCCACAGGCATTTCCATGAACTTTTGCTTCGTAAATTCCTGGCTGCGATCTTCGCCTAGGAGGCCAACAGCATCAGCTCGACACTGGCGACAGTGGCGCATCAGCTTTAGGTTACCTGCACAGTTATCTTGTACCTGCTTCAGCTCTTGAGGGCTAGGACCACGCTGACCATTGAGTCCAAAATAAGTACCATGTTCTGGAGCAGAGATAAGAGGCATAATATTATGCAGAAACGCGCCCCGTTCCCGAATAGCTTGGTTGACCTCTGGTAGATGATGGTCATTGATGCCAGGAATCATAACGGAATTAACCTTGCAAAGGATGTCAGCTTCTTTAAGAGCCTGCAGTCCTTCCATCTGGCGTTCATGGAGAATTTTAACTCCTTCAATACCACGGTAGCGCTTCCGGCGATAATGTACCCAGGGATAAATCATAGCGCCAATTTCAGGATCGATCATATTAATCGTGATGGTAACATGATCAACATTCAAAGCTTTGATCCGATCCACGTAGTCCGGTAGCATCAGGCCATTGGTAGAGAGACAAAGCTTGATATCAGGTGCTTGGTCAGCAATCAGTTCAAAGGTGCGGAAGGTTTGCTCAGGGTTTGCCAACGGATCACCTGGACCAGCGATGCCCAACACCGTCATTTGGGGAATCTTACCTGCTACCACTAGAACCTTATGAGCGGCTTCTTCAGGAGTCAGTAATTCACTCACCACCCCAGGACGGCTTTCGTTAGCACAGTCATATTTACGGTTGCAGTAGTTACACTGAATGTTGCAAGCTGGAGCAACAGCTACATGCATACGTGCGTAATGATGATGGGCGTCTTCGCTATAACAAGGATGCTTTTCGATACGGGCTCTCATGCTTTCGCTGAGTTCATCGATATCGGTGTTGCTGCTACAACCACAGCCACCGGCAGAGTTAACTAGAGTCTTTGTCTTAGTTAGGGTAATGTCCAGATCGGGCGTCGCGAGGGGCGCAGAGGTCAGGGCAGTAGAGGGCGGTGGCGTCATGGGTTTGAGGATGTAGTGGGGTTAGAGCTCAACAAGATGGATCTAGGTCTAGGTAAGAAGGCTTGAACTAAGCCAGGAGTCACCTTGTCATCTGTTGAAGTTGAATCGTTTCTCGCTTCATGCTGCGGTGCTTGGCGTTGAAAGAGTTATAGCAACCGCCCTATCCCGGACTATGCCTCATGAGCCGATAGGATTTATTACATGATTAGCACTGTACTCAAGTCCTGAAACTCTTGTTAGCTATGGAAAGTATATTTTTTTGATAGTAGGGGTACTAGTATTTTCACGTGCCGGCTCTGGTATTTTTTTCGTTCAGATCTGTATTTGTGTACTCACGTCAAACTCTTACCCAGCAAAGACTTGATGTAAAAATGCTCCTTTTTCTATCCACTGTTTTCTGAGTACTCAAATGAACGCTTTTTGCAGCGATTGATACAGAATCAAGAACTTGTTAAGAAAATAAGAACTAGCGTTTGTATCCATCATTTCTATTTACAAGATCAAACAGTAGCAGAGTTAACTATTCTGCATTAAGCAATGTAAACCACCATGATTGCGAGTAGGTCTATGGCTAGAAATCGCTTACGAGAGATCGCTCCATCGGCATGACCGCATCAGGACATGAACCTTAAACAAGACGTCCTGAAACCCCATATCAAGCATTGTGACTGCCTCGGCGTTGCTGAATGAAGTGATGAAATCGGGGAGGAGCAAGATACCCGCACGACCTTGATTGGGAATAGTGCGTGTGAGCATCTCGCTCAGAGTTCGTTGGCGCACATCATCTTGCGATTCAGCAACGCCACTGCTTCTCTCTTCAACAACGCTGGGCCATCAAGCGATCGCTGCCCTTTTCAGAGATTCCAGCTTGAACTCCATTGAGTTTCTTGCCCAGACATCCCTTCCTCAGCCATTCGACAAGCGTGATTACGGATTACTGAGGAGATTAGACGACCTTCTGCATAGTCTGCTACAGTTCTTTTAGTAAAAACGTTAAGTAGGCTACGAAAAGACCGCGAATGAGTACACCATTTCAACGTCTTATCTATGCCTAAAAATCGTGCTCACCCATGAATGGCCTAGGCATTGCCCGTGAGTACACAATGCTCGTCCCTCCCCTAGGAAATACCTAAGCGCCAACCCGAAAATACCTGTCCCCTGTCCTTAAAGAAATCTAAAACGGTTTGCCCGCCTACGGTATAGCGGCTGAGTACAGTGCTAATAGCTTTAAAATCTGGATGCTTCACCCCTGCCCTCAGCTTCAAAAGGCTGGTTGCTATAAGCAGGAAAACACAGCCCCCAGCGCACCATGGTTTTCTCCTCACCCCGCCACTTCCTCCATCACGTCCAGAGCACCCTACCTCGACTCCATCGATCGCTGCCGCTGTTCGATGATATTGCCATTATTTTTGAGCGTGACCCAGCAGCACACCATTGGCTAGAGGTGCTCTGTTGCTATCCAGGCTTGCACGCGATCGCTGCCCATCGCCTAGCCCACTGGCTTTATCAACGGAATCTACGTCTCCTGCCTCGCTTCATGGCCCACCTGAGTCGTTTCTTAACAGGGATCGAAATTCACCCCGGAGCCCAGATAGGCCGGGGTGTTTTCATCGACCACGGTCTCGGGGTGGTAATTGGCGAAACGGCTAGGGTCGGAGACTATAGTTTGATTTACCAAGGTGTCACCCTAGGGGGCACTGGCCGGGACATAGGTAAACGCCATCCCACCGTAGGTAGCCATGTGGTGATCGGAGCTGGGGCCAAGATTTTGGGGCCGATCGCCATTGGTGACTATGCCCGGATTGGGGCTGGGGCCGTTGTCCTACGGGCTGTACCAGCCCACTACACCGCTGTTGGCATTCCCAGCCGTCACGTATCCCGTGGTAATGCTAGAACCGCGCCCTTAGACCATGCTCAGCTTCCCGATACCGATGCCGCATCGTTGCGATCGCTTTTGGATCGAATCGAAACCTTGGAAGCACAACTTACTCATCTTCAGTCCCATCTTCAATCATCAACTCTCACCCATCCATCTCAAACCCCCTTGGAGGTTAGCTCATGAATCCATCCTTTGCCGCTCCCTCCGACTGGGGGCAAGCCGTCTCAGTTCAGCGGTGCGATCGCTGGTCTATCCACCATCGTCTTCAGGAGCTGAATATTCCCTGTGCCTGTCCCGCCGATGGCAGCCTACGAGTTGAGGTCAACCATGCCCTAGCCCTACTACTTGTTCGCAGCACCCTACACCAGTTTTCCCTATCTCGCCAGGAAGGCGTGACCTGGTTGGAGCGATGTTGGCATACCCGCGTCACCTGCTTGGCCAACTCCTAAGCCTGTCTGTCCTCAACCTATCTGCCATCAACCTATCTACTCTTAACCTATCTGTTCTTAAGCTCTCCTCTCTCACCATGGTCTATCTGTAGCCACCTTTCATACTTGGTTGGATAGGCTAGCGATCGCCCTTGGGAGCCTATCGTTTCCGATAGTATGCATCCAATCCAAGTTTGATGCGTGACGATTGACTGACCTGTTTCATATCTCATAACCACCTACTGGAGTCACCCTATGACGACAACTGAAACGACCCTCAACAACCTAGTTCGCGCCTTTGGCGACGTTGGCAACAACCCCGTTGGTTTTGAACTTGACATCACCATCGCTGTTTGCGAAGGACTTAACCTAGCCTTCGCTAGCTTTCAGGCTCTCTACTTGCAGTACCAAAAGCATCATTTTGTTGTAGACGGAGCCGAGTTCTACTCGATCCACGAATTCTTTCAAGACAGCTACGGCGATGTTCAAAGCCATGCCCACGACTTAGCCGAACGGCTCAACGGTCTTGGCGGCATTCCAGCGGGCAGTTTTGCGACCTTAGCTGACCTCTGTTGTTTTACACCTGAGCCTGATGGGGCGTTTACCTGCCGCCAAATGCTAGAGAATGATCTCACTGCCGAACAGGCGATGATTGCTCTTTTGCGTCGCTTATCAACCCAGGCAGAAAGTGTGGGCGATCGCGCCACCCGCTACCTCTACGACAGCATTTTGCTAAAAACGGAAGATCGTGCCTTCCATGTTGATCACTTCCTTGCTGGGGATAGCCTTACCCTCAGCCTCCCAAGTTAGCCACTCCAAGTCCATAAGCTTTATTATTCCTCACACCCAGGATTGACCTACCATGATATCTTTTCTCTCCACAACTATTTTCTTCATGGCGATCGCTTGTATCTTTCGCTATTTTATCCAAAGCTTAGTGCGTATTCCTCACCTAGATCTAACCCATCCCAACCGTTCTCCAACAGAGACCCGTAAACCTTACTGAAGCGACTCTGCCCTATAGCGTTCAGCAACCGAGCGATCGCTACCCATGCAAGGCTGTCGATCCACCGGCTGATCCCGATCTATCACGATCATGCTGCTTCTCTAGGTAGGGGAGCAGCGATCGCCGGGGATTCAATGCCACAGGCTCTAAACAGCATGACCATGGCTACATCTAGCATCTACCATCATCGATCTACCATCTACCATCATCACTCTAACCTCCATACCCCATTACCATACCTGCACCATGAAAGTAATGCTCCGTACTAACGCCGCCGGCAAGCTCTTGGTTTATGTAGCCAAAAAAGACCTAGAGGAAGAAGTCATTGCCCAACGTCAAGAGGAAAATACCCAACGATTGACCTTGTCGAATGGCTGGGAGCTATCGATTTCAGGATTGAGTGAACCCATTACTACGCCTCAAACCGTAGAGGCTAGAAAGTTAAATTAGTTCAAACGGGGATTGCCACACTAGAACATGAGCCGTAGCAACAGGATCTGAGCTGCACTAGAACATGAGCCCTAGCAACAGGATCTGAAACGCCACACAATAGGTTGCAAAATCATACCGCTATTCAGAACCGCCCAAAGACGCCACGCTCTGAGCATTCCGAGCATTCTGAGATTTTACAAGATTGAAGACCCACTATCACAGGAGATTCGTTATGGCTGACCCAAATCTGCTTCCCCCCTGGATGTTTAATCTTGACGGCACTTTTATTGATTTCTTGGGGGATAGCCCAGCAACAGCCAAAATGATGCGGCTGGAGGTGGAGGGCGAGATACTGGCTATCAAACTGCGGAAAGAATTGCGCGGCCCTTGGCGATCGCATCTTCAAGCAGGCGATCGCCTTCACTGTATTGGTCGTAGCCATTGGGATACAAAAACTGGCGTGATCAAGCTCAAAGCCTATCAAGTTTTGACCTTGCCTAGGATACAACCCACAATCCCTGTAACCGCTCTTCCAGCCAACCCTGTACCCTGCACCCCGCCATTACCTGTTCAGCACATCAAGCTACAGGTATGCCGTAAATCTGGCTGCCAAAAACGCGGCGGGCAGGAGATGGTCACGGCACTCAAACAAGCCTTACGCGATCGCAATCTGCACCACCAGGTCGAGATTCAATACACCGGCTGCCAAAAGCGTTGTTCCGATGCACCTACCTTAACCGTGATGCCCGGTCGGCACCGCTACAACCGAGTCAAAATCCCCCGGCTATCTGCCCTGCTCGATCGCCACCTGAATCCTACGTCATCGAAGGTTCAAGAAAGAAGCTGAGTTCTGGGGATAACAGGCTAGCAGAACTGATAGGGGCGTTGCTGAAACAAGTATGAATGGCTCAATCCGCCCTCTCCCTAGCCCTCTCCCTACGGAGAGGAAACAGGAGTTCTAGCTCCGTTCTCCCTGGGGAGAAGGGTTGGGGATGAGAGCAAATCATCTATCGATTCAGCAATGCCCTGATAGGATGACTGTTCTAGAGGGTCAACCTTGACTAAACTCTATCCAATAGCTTCAATGCATTGCATAGAGTCTTATCTAGATCTAACGTTTGTTGTCGTATCCAGACAATGTAACGCGTTACTTACGCCTTTATCAACTTCCATTGCTAATTACTACACATTTGCAATAGAGTCAGAGTTTCACCACACAAATCGCAGCAAAAAGGTAACTTTAGATACACAAAATATTTAAGGGAAGTTTACCATAAACTTATTCAAAACGATAGCGAAGAGATCATTAAAACGTATTCAGAAGCATAAAACTTAAACATATAGATTGTTATCCCTAGTAGAGTAATGAGCTCAACAGGGGGACTTAGTGATGACGTATGCCGTTAAAGCAAGCTGTATTGCCTGCGATCAATGTCATTCAAGCTGCCCAAACGGCGCAGTTAAGACCACTGACGCTGGTTACTGGATCGATCCAACCTTGTGCGATCGCTGCCCAGATGTAGATACTCCTCGCTGCGTGGACGTTTGTGCGGTTAGCTCGGTAACGCCGCTCCCCGCCAAAAAAGGGCGCAACAGAAGTACCCTGCTACCCGCCGCCATCCACGAAATCTTTCTCAATGGTAAAACGACGCCCTTTGCCTCCTCCATGGTGGTCTGGGAAGCTAGCAACATTTTGGCTCAACGAGAGTCGCTGTCTTGGTATGCTGATGACCATGATCACTTGTGCTACCAACGCAGCATCCACCGAGGTCAGGGAAATATTCAGTTTCGCCTATCCTCCAATCCAGAATTACCAGACTCGCCGCCGATGGCCTATAGTTTGGGAACGGCTGCCCTAGGCAACTTTGATATTCGTGCCGTCTGTATTCATCTGATCTTTGCCGCCTATGCTACAACACTTAACTGTCCTTGGGAAACGCCCTTTATCCTCAATGATCAACATATCGAACAATACCTAGGACTTCACAAACGCAAAGACCTCACAAAACTGGCAAAGCTTACCTTAATCAAAGACTTAGTGTATCAAGCCTGCCAACTGTTGGTCACTCTAGACTGGCCACGTCAAGGCAAAGTGCCAGGATTCTCAATTCCCGAACAGCCCGTGTGGCAGTTGCTGGATACCCAATATTACTTTGACATCGACGACCAAGGCTATCGCCACCTCATTGGTCTGGGGTTCAGCATTCAAACTGGCGACTGGGCCAAGCATTTTCTAAACAAGCAAGACTACCGTAAACAAACCGCTTTTTATCAATACGGTACCTTACCTCAGTCACTGCTCACAGAAGTGATGGGAAACTGGCAGCAGCATGAGGGAGCCGTACGGCTACTGCTGTGGCTTGTCTTCAAGCTGCGTCTAGGGGGCGATCACCGCGTCACAGTCCGGACATTACTGCGCATTGCCTACGGAAATCAACGGCTATCCGATGCGATGACCATTCGCGGAGCCCACAAGCGCTTACTCAAAACCTTTGAAAGTGACTTGGAAGCCATCTACCATTACGGACTCAAGCCACAGTTTGATCCAGATACCTACGGATCTGATATTCAACCCCTTTGGGCAAGGGTTGCAGATATTCCGGATGATGCGGATGATGCTCTAGAATTTTGGACGAACGACGCCAACCAAGCCCTCAGCCTCACAGATATTGCACCTCGGAACAAGTGGCAACGATTGCTCAATGCACGGATTCTAGGATTTGAGTTGTCAGAAGAGTGGCAGCAGAGCCTGCGACGGCCCCGCACCAAACATCGCCGCCAGAGCAAATCATCCACAGTTCATGCCCATCCCCTATCCAGTCACGTCATCAAAGCTGCTCGTCAGCAACTGAATCTCAGTCAACGGGCACTGGCCGAGCGTCTTGGCAAAAGCCAGAGCTGGATTCGCGATGTTGAAAACGGTCGCTTCAAAATCAGCAGTAGTGACCAAACTCGACTGCGCCAAACCCTCAATCTTGTCTAAACAGCGGGGATAGTAGACTTTATCAGCAATGAGTTGCTCGACATCCAAATGAATGTAGTGAATGTAGTAGCCATCAGATCAATTGGTTTCAGGCTAAGAACTGATTGCTTTTCCTAATTCCGATAAAGTCTAGTATCCATCTCGGGTGTTGCTGAGTAGTAGTAGTATTTCGGGCGTTGCTGAACGAGGCGATGCCATCGAAATGTGAACCATCCAGATCGTGGGAGCATCTCGCTCACGGTTCCTGAGCGCAGCCTGTAGGCGATTCAGCAACACCAGAATCAGCCTGATTCATCGACACAGCCGAAAGAAAATCAAGCGGATTGCTCATCGTTTCAGAAAAACCCAAGATGGCGCGATCGCGATGTTCATACAGCAGATGTCCCTGGGCATCAAAAAGAAAAGTTGCCCCCCGCTGCGTTAAATAGTCAGCTTTGGGTACGTAGGTTGTCCAATGTCCTAGCGCTTCTGCCATATTGCGGAGCCGTAGAGTTGCTAGCTCAAAAGGGCGCTGAAACCCTTGTCCTCCAGCCCACTGAAACCAAGAGCCTCTCAACGGCGGTAGCGGAGCCGCATGGACAACTTGATCATCGCCAATGAGCTGTGGAGCTTGGCGATCGCCCCGATAACCACGGAACACTTCAGCTAAGGTACCAGGGCTACCGATGCCTGCACACATCAGCAAAAGGTTGAGCCAAGCTCGCTGGGCTGCGGAAAATCCGGGCGGTTTGAGGGAAAGTCCAGGGTACAGGCTGAGCTGCTGGTGTAGGCTTGCCGTGGGATCCACCCATAAACAATCTGCCGGAAACCCCGTGTAGGTGCAAAATCGCTGCCCAGAGTTGCGATCGCCAATGCCAATGGCACGCACAGCCACCCCCAGATCCTGCAGCCGTTGGGCATCCCGTTGCAGCCACCAGGCATATTCTAAACTATCAAAATCGCCTAACTGGGGCCAGAGGAGGATGAGAAAATAGGGGGCAGATTCACCATCTTCCCATAACGGAACAGCCGCTCCATCGCTAACCCGCAGATGGGGTCTTTCGTGGAACAGCGTCCATAGATCGCTAGATTGGCTCGGAGATTGGCTTGAAACAGACATCATTCACGTGGGTTAAACCTTAAAGTTGAGTGTAGCATAAGTATCCCATCCACCTCTCCAAACGGTGTTGACTACTGTGTTGACTACTGTGTTGACTAGCATTCATCCAAAAAGTCCGTTGAGCAGTCACCTCAGCGATCGCTCAACGGATAGAGTCAGGAGATATCAATGGCTCTGTGGGAAAGAAAGAGGAGGAACGATCATGCTCCTCCCCAAGTCGTTTACCTAGCTAAGACACCAGCAGGAAGGCTACATAACGTCTGGTGTCCTTGAGCTGGTTTAGCATTCAAACGCGCTGTAGATTTGTAGCAGCACCTTAGCGATATAACCAAACCCAAACGCACACTTGGGCGCACAGGAGTGTTCGACAGGGCCAACGGTAGCTACAGCAGCGATCGCATAGAATCCAGGAGTGAGCTTAGCCGCATCAGGCGTACCCACCCACTTGAGGGTGTACTGCGTACGACCTTTTTCAGTGACGATCGCGTCAGATAGATCCAGTTCAACCGCTTTTGCACCAATACCTTCAAAGGAGAAGCACACCGACACCTTAGTGCCCAAACACATCATCAATTGCGCCAAAGGGCTGTTGTTGAATTCAACATCAACACTTACTTCAAACTGTTCATTCGATGCAATGATGTACTGAGACTGTTCAGGAGCCACATGAACAGGGGGTTCAGGTTCTCCGGCATAACCACGAACATTCAGGTTACTCAGAGTAAAGGACACTGGGCCTAGAACATTCTTGGAATAGGTTTCCGTATCTGTCAGTGACTTGTGGGGCTGTGCGCCGTTGGTCGAAATAGCCGTTGGAGCGATTTGTGTTGCAGTCATTGTCATATCCTCTATGTGTTAACAACGAATTTGAAGGAACCAGACAAAAGACGATGAACTAATTTATCTGTCGCTTGCCTTGATTCAATCTGTATACAAGGTGGCAGATCAGGCTAAGGGATGTCAGTACCCTAGTCGGGTACTTTTAGTTCGTGGGGGGCCTGCCGCCATGAACCATGCGTTCGATCATGGTGTGGAGCCATATGGGCATTCGGACTAGGCGTTGCTGAATCGCGTACAGGCTGCGCTCAAGAACCGTGAGCGAAACGCTCCCACGATCTTAATGGTTCGCATTTCGATGGCATGGCCTCATTCAGCAACGATCATTCAAGTTGCAGACACACCCTTTGAGGAGCTGAATTAGACTAAACATTTCTACAGGCATTACGGGTTGCTGCACCCTATCACTAATACTCTGAGATTTCTCTTCGTTCTTCTATCTTCGTTTTTCTGTCTTGCAACACTGTAGGCGCGATCGCTTTAGTAGAACTCAATCCATGGCGCAGCAAGCCTTGCTATCTGGATCGTCTTCACAGGTCATCACTTCACAGGTCATCATTTATTGAACAAATCAAGTCCAAACGGTATCCCAACCCACAAAAAACCCACAGTCATTTTGTATACAGTACACAGCATACAGAAATCGAGAGGTGGGCATGGACTATAACCCCCAGTTTTCGGTGGTATGGAACAATGCGGGACTCTTTATACAAGGAGTCTGGTTGACGTTTCAGATTACCGGTGTGGCGATCGCCTTTGGGTTGCTCCTCGGCATCCTAGGAGCCATTGGTCGCACATCCGACAATCGTATTGCCAATGGAATTGCGATCGCTTACGTGGAGTTTTTCCGCAATACTCCATTTCTGATTCAGCTCTTCTTCTTTTTCTTTGGTTTACCCAGCATTGGTGTGCGCATGTCGCCCTGGCAAGCCGCAGTATTGGCCCTGGCCATCAACTTTGGTGCCTATGCTACAGAGATTGTGCGGGCTGGAATAGAAGGAATCGCTAAAGGACAAGTTGAGGCTGGTTTAGCCCTAGGGTTTAAGCCATTTCAGATATTTCGTCATATTGTTTTGATTCCAGCATTGGGCAATATTTATCCTGCCCTAGTTAGTCAGATTGTGATCGCTGTGCTATTCAGTAGTGTAGTGTCACAGATTTCAGCCGAAGAACTAACATTTGTTGGTAATTATTTGCAGTCTCGCACCTTCCGCAGTTTTGAAATCTATCTGGCCATTTCGTTGATCTATGTAGCCTTGGTGTGGTGTTTGAAAGCGATCGCCTTTTTAGTCCAGCGCCGTTTTTTTGCATTTACGCAATATATCCGCTAGGAGTCAATATATTCAGTGGTTTAGGTATCTCAATAGCGATCTATCATGCAAGACTTCACCCTTTCCCAAATTTTAGTCAACCTATTAATAGCAACCCGATGGACGATAGCTCTATCAGCGATCGCCTTCGTGGGCGGTGGTCTGGCAGGTTTCTTGATCATGCTGCTGCGTATTTCCCCTAATCCATGGCTGCGATCGCTTAGCATTCTATATATTGAGCTTTTCGAAGCCACGCCTCTGCTCATGCAGTTATTTCTTGTTTTTTTCGGGCTATCCGTCGTCTTCGATCTTAATCTATCTCCATGGCTATCAGCCGCGATCGCCCTGACAACTTATAGCAGTGCTTTCTTAGCCGATATCTGGCGTGGATCTGTAGAAGCTGTACCTCACGGTCAATGGGATGCCTCCCGTTCCCTAGGACTTAGCTACCCCAAACAGCTACGGCGCATTATCCTCCCTCAGGCCATTCGTATGTCTATTCCCTCAACCGTAGGGTTTGCCGTACAGGTTATCAAAGGAACCTCCCTAGCTTCAGTGATTGGCTTCATCGAGTTGACCCGCTCCGCATCATCTATCAGCAATATCACCTTTCAGCCTTTCTTGGTTTATTCCATAGCTGCTGTGATCTATTTCTGCCTATGCTTTCCCCTCTCTTTATGGAGTAAACGTCTGGAAAAACAGTTCACCTATGGCAACTAATGCATCTCGTCGTTAGTACAGCCCGGTCTTCGTACGTCAACTATCACTTACGTTCCATTATTAGGATTACCCATCATGATTCAAGCCCTTAGCGCTATCGTCAAACGCTTTTCCACTCAGTTAAACCTACCTCAAACATGGCTTAAGACTGCCGTTATTACTGGAATTAGCCTGCTTTTCACGGTTAGCATCGTTTCTTGTTCTACCGGATCCATCACTGCTCAGCAAGTCGCTGTAGATCCATCGGATAGTTCATCGTCTGCTGGGGAGGTGGCCGTAGGCAACACGCTTGATCAAATCCTGAGTACAGGGGTAGTTAAAATAGCAGTTCCCCAAGATTCCCCTCCCTTTGGATCAATGGGTGCAGATGGACAGCCTCAAGGCTATGACATTGAGGTTGCAAAACTTATTGCTGAAGCCCTAGAGGTTAACTTAGAATTGGTGCCCGTCACCAGTACCAACCGAATTCCCTACCTGCAAACTAATCGAGCAGATTTAGTCATTTCTAGCCTAGGTGCTACCCCAGAACGGGCTAAATCCATCTACTTTTCGTCCATCCCCTATGCACCATTTTTCTCCGGTGTCTATGGCCCATCTAGCGCTGACATTTCTGACTACAGCGATCTATCAGGTTACAGTGTTGGGGTTACTCAAGGTTCTTTAGAAGATCTAGAAGTCACCGATAAGGCTCCTGAAGGAGTGGAAATCAAGCGATTTGAGGATAACAGCATTACAGTTTCCGCATTGTTAGCAGGTCAGGTTGATTTAATCGCCACAGGAAATACGATTGCTGGCAAGGTCATTCAGGACAACCCAACGGCTGATCTACAAAATTTGTTCGTGATGAAAAACTCTCCCTGCTACATCGGTATGCGTCGAGGCGATCTTGATATGCTGCAATGGGTCAATGTTTTTATCCGTCACAAACGATTCTCCGGTGAATTTGAGACGCTATCCCAAGAGTGGTTCGGTGAACCCCTTCAAATTCCTGCCTTCTAGGCAAGCGATCGAGCGTTGCTGAAGCAGGTATGACGTCCTAAATCTGCCCTAGCTCTAAAGATAGGGGAGAAGAGTTCTAGCTCTCTTCCCCTTGGAGATAAGGGTTAGGGATGAGGGCAAATCATCTATCGATTCAGCAACGCTAGCGATCGCTCATGAACCAGTTCAGCGAGTTCGTAGCCATACTGATTAAACATCCTAGCTTCCCAACAGGTTGTGGAACGCATAGAATGCTTTTTTATCAGCATCACAGCTTACTTGATCAAGATTGAAGACTTAATTGAAGACCTATGGCGTCAAGTCAAGCAAGGACTTAGTATTGTAACTTAATTTTACGTCTCACTAGGACAGAACTATGGTACAGCCTTCCCAATCCATTTCATCTCATTCCATTGCCGATGGTACCCCTGCCATCATTGCCCATCAGGTCGAGAAATGGTACAGCAATGATTTCCATGTTTTGAAGGGGGTTAGTTTGACCGTTCAGCGTGGCGAAGTTGTGGTGATCATGGGGCCATCTGGCTCCGGCAAATCTACGTTTATCCGAACCTTTAATGCACTAGAACCTTTTCAAAAGGGTAGCATTGAGGTCGATGGAATTGCCCTCACGCCCAAGATGAAAAATGTAGAGGCGATTCGTAGGGAAGTAGGTATGGTATTTCAACAGTTTAATTTATTTCCCCATTTAAGCGTATTGGATAATGTTACTCTTGCCCCCATGGAGGTACGCCGCTGGAGTAAACAACAGGCCAAAGACATTGCAGCAGAATTACTAGAGCGAGTAGGAATTTTAGATCAAGCCCATAAGTATCCAGGACAACTATCCGGGGGGCAGCAGCAGCGGGTGGCGATCGCTCGTGCCTTGGCCATGCAGCCCAAAATTATGCTATTCGATGAACCCACCTCAGCGCTCGATCCGGAGATGGTGCGAGAGGTGTTGGACGCCATGCGTTCCTTAGCCCAATCAGGGATGACCATGGTGTGTGTTACCCATGAGGTAGGCTTTGCCCGAGAAGTCGCCGATCGCATTGTGCTGATGGCTGAGGGGCAGCTTGTGGAAGAGGCTACCCCCCAAGAGTTCTTCACCCATCCAAAGCATCAGCGCACCCAGCAGTTTCTCTCCCAAATCCTCCATTAGGGGCAAGCCTTGAGTTAGGCTTAGCGACAGTTTATGGCAACATTTTCCGTTACCATAGCATTAGTCACTCTATCGGACGTTCTACATTTATCAAGGGTTGACGGGTACAGGCTATTCGGGTGCAGGCTATTGTAGTCCTAGGGTATGTGACGAAAAGCAGTATGTGACGAAAAGCTGCCAGTCATCGTCTTAGACCATGGGATGGTTATACTAGGTAGCAATCCTGTATTAGGGTAAAACCTTATCATGCCATTGCCCACTCTCTTCTATTAGATCAGTTAGGAGTTGTGATCTTGGGAATGATCAACCAGGTCGTTCAGCGTCAAAAGTCGTTGTCAGAGCAAACCTACGATGCTCTGCGAGGCAGTATTTTATCCGGCGAGTTATTGCCTGGCGATCGCTTGATAGAAACTCAAATTGCCAGTCATCTTAAAGTGAGCCGCACTCCTATTCGAGAAGCCATTCGCCAACTTCAGCAAGAAGAGCTGGTGACGGCTGATGGTAACGGATGGCTGAGGGTTACAACTATCTCCGCTCGCGAAGCTGAGCATTTGTATGATTGCCGGATTGCCCTGGAAACCTTGGCTGTCACTGAAGCCTGTCAGTGGATTAAGCCGGAGCAATTACGCCAATTTGAGTACTATTTGAACGAGTCAGGAGCCTTAGTTCAGCAAAAGCCATCGGTTGATCTAGGATCTCAGATGCTGGACTTAGATTATCGCTTCCATCGTCTAATTGCTGAAAGCTCCGGTAATTTATGTCTCCTGGGGCTACTCGATCAGGTCTTTAGTAAGATGACCCTCCTACGCATTCGCACTACCCACCACAATCCCCGAGTCCTAGATATCAATACCGAACATCAACGGGTTTATCAGGCGATCACCCACCAGCAGACTGAAGAAGCGATCCAAGCCATCCGAGAGCATTTACTAGCCAGCAAACGTCGTGTGGTGGAAGAGGTGAAGGCTATTCTTGCACCCTCATAGCGGAGAATGAGGTCAACCGGCTTTCTCAACCAGAAATACATAGCTTGAGTGCGTATGGGCATCACTGCGGAACGATGGATGGGCCGCCTCTACCCATGAGCAAAGCTGATGATGAATCATTTGAAAGCCACAAGATTCTAAGAGGGCGATCGCTTCATCTTGATAGACAAAGCGGTAGAAATATCGCCCCTGATAGAGATACTGATTTTCCCCGATCGCCTCCATATCAATGTCGGCAATACTGTCTTCAAAGCCAGGAATATTACATAACAGCAAACCTCCTGGCTTTAACAGGCGATGCAGTTCATGCAGGACGGGGCGCGGATCGGGTAAGGTTTCGACCACATCTGCAAGCAGTATAAAATCAAAGAAACCATCGTCCAAGGGAATCGCTTCAAGGTCACAGATGACTGTTTTTAGCAAGGATCGGAGGGGTGCGGGAATTTTATCTAGGGCATGTTCTGAGGCATCACAAGCAACAATATGATCGGATAAGGTGAGGAGCTGAGGTAGGTTGCGCCCTTCTCCCGCGCCGGCATCTAGAATGCGAGGATCCCTAGATAATTTATTCTTAATATAAGGCATAAATATATCAATAAATCCAACAGGTTGACTGCCCCAGATTAAGTCTTCCGTTGATGCATACAAAGAGTCCCAAGCCTTCTTATTTTGATCAGACAAATCTAGGTTGTTTTCTCGATGATATGTAGTCATAATCAGTAATTTTGATGAATACTCGCCAACATCACATACTTTAACAAACATGCAATGTTAATAGCCCCAGGATTTCACAGCCTTAGAAAACTGTATGGTAGCCGCCATCATTCTGGTTAGGGGATTTCGCATGAAGCTCCCATCCAACGAATGACCTTGAGTCGGGGCGATCGCCCCCCGTTTACACTAGCCATCTTGACCATGAAGATGTCCCATCCTAGTCAGCTACGCCCATACACCTATCATACGTTGGATGATTGAAGATTGGCGATCGCTCTCTGGGGTAATCTAGCTTTGATTTATGCGTAAACAGGCATCTGCTAAGTCCAAGATAATATCAAGCCGGCTCATATCGTTGTAGGACTGTAATCCTTCTTGCAAAAGCCTGTGGTGCGCTGGAATCTGCTTGAGCAGTTGATCGATATGCGTCGAGTCGCATAGCATCGCCCGTCGGTATAGTTCCTCAACCCACTCCCTGGGCATCGCACAAAGCTGATCAGACGAAACAGCGAGGGGAGCAGGCGCGATATCCATCGTTTGGCTGAAAACATAGCGAACCGGAATGAGCGCGGCAATTTTATGAAACAACGTCTGCAGTTGAATCGGCTTCGTCAAAAAGTCATCACATCCCACCGCTAGGGCATAGGTGCGATCGCGATCAAAGGCACTAGCCGACATGGCCAAAATGCGCGTTGGGCAGATGGTTTGACCGGAATGTTGATCAACGCCTTTAGTCTGTTCCACCCTACGAATATGACGAGTTGCCGCATAGCCATCCACTCCCGGCATGTTGATATCCATCAAAATCAAATGGGGTTGCCACTGCTTCCACAGGGCGATCGCTGCCTCGCCTCGATCTGCAGCCTGGGTCTCAAAGCCAATGATGCTCAGGGTTTGAATCAAAAATTGACAATTATCGTCCTGATCATCCACCACCAAAATTCGGTAGGTTGGCTGATCGGGCGCAACGCCAATCACCACACTGCTCGGCAGGATCTGCTCAAGATCTGCCGAGGTGGCAAGGCGCACTGGAATAGAAAAGCGGAAGAGGCTTCCCCGCTGAGGTTGGCTATCTAGGGTAATCTGACCGCCCAATAAGTCTAACAGGCGGCGGCTGATCGTCAGCCCTAGCCCCGTGCCACCAGCACATTTTGAACCATCCGACACTTGCTCAAAAGCTTCAAAAATCTTGGCTTGATATTCAGGTGCAATACCAATGCCTGTGTCTTCAACCTCAAACGTCAGAATAACCTGGGTCAACTGTTGGCGATCGCAATGGGGATGGACAGTAGCTGCAACCCGTAGAAAAATCTGTCCCTGTTCTGTAAACTTAATGGCATTGCCCAATAGATTAATGAGCACCTGACGCAGCTTGTGCGCATCGGTAATAATATGGCTAGGCGTATCCTCTGCAATGTCGAAGTGGAGCGACAGACCTTTCATATCCGCCTGTTGGTAGAGCATCTCACAGCTTGTTCGGATAAAATCTGGAAGATTGAGCGTACTGTACTCAAGGGACATATGCCCTGCTTCAATTTTGGATAAGTCTAACACCTCATTGATCAACTCTAGCAAATGCTCCCCACTGCGTAAAATCGTTTGCACAAAATTACGATGATCGGCAGACAGTTGCGTATCGTATCCCATCACCTGAGCAAATCCTAAAATAGCGTTGAGCGGCGTCCGCAGTTCATGGCTCATGCTTGCCAAAAACTGGCTCTTGGCTACGTTGGCTGCTTCTGCCTCTTGTTTAGCCAGTTGTAATTTAAGTTCAGCCTGCTTGCGTTCTGTAATATCCCGAGCGATGCCGCGATAGCCCAACAGGCCATTCTGGGCATCCAGAATGGGTGAACCGCTCGTTTCTAAGGTCACCAGCCTACCCGATTGATGAATAAGCGTTTTCTCTACCCCCGTAAAAGACTGGGTCTGCTCCATGTAGGGGCGCAGAATCGATCGCACCCGATCGCGCTCTAGGGGTTCCATAAAGTCAAAGGTCGTCAGCCCTAGCACTTGATCCGGAGCATAGCCGAGAATCTGCTCCACCTGGGGACTGACGTAGGTAAATCGATCATCCGCATCGGTTTGCCAAACCCAGTCAGAGGTTTGCTCAATTAAGTCACGGAAACGGGTTTCACTTTCCTGCAGCGCCAGATCGGCCCGTTTGCGATCGCTGATGTCTTCCACCAAGGCGATCGCAGCCTGGATCTGCCCCTGGACATCCCGCACCATCGACACAATCACATGCGTCCAGATAATATGACCATCTTTACAGATAAATCGTTTTTCCAGTTGATAGCCGTCTCGCTGCCCTGCCAGACATTCATCGAAGAGTTGATGCTCAGCCGGCAAATCATCTGGATAAGAAATATTAAAACAGTGATAGGTGGCTAACTCCTCAGCACTGTAGCCTAACAGGTTTAAAAAGCAAGGATTGGTAAACGATAGCCAATAGTCTGGCGCAGTACCCACCACGATACCAATTTGGGCCGCTTCAAAAATGGCCCGAAAGCGTGCTTCACTATCGCGCTGCGCCTGCTCCGCTCGACGGCGATCGCTAATATCAATCCCCACCATTGTCACAATCCAGCAGGATTCTATCTCATCGCGCCGAGAGGTGATGGTGTCTGAGATCCAGCGAATGGAACCATCGGGATGGCGATAGCGGTATTCAAAGGTACTGCCTTGCTCCTGCCGAATCGTTGTGAGTAGTTGGGGGATAAAGGTTTCCGCATCCTCGGGTACGATGCAGGACAGCCATTTTTCGGCTGGGAAAATCGCTAGGGGATAGCCAAATACGGCAACACAGCCCAGGGAATGATACACCGTTTCCCATGAACCGTCATCGTAGTAGCGAAAGCTACCAATAGAGGCACCAATACTATTGAGGATATCACTGAGCTGAGCCTTTGAAGCCTGTAGAGCTAGCTCAAGCTGCTTGCGATCGCTAATATCTTGATGCCACCCCACCATGCGCACTGGACAGCCAGACTCATCCCAGACCGCCTGCCCCCGGGCCAAAATCCACTTATAGCTACCATCCGCGCACCGTAGCCGAAATTCATGCTGGTAGTCTGGACTTTGGTGATCGATATAGGCCCGCTGGGCAGCTAGGGTGCGATCGCGATCGTCGGGATGCAGCAAATCTGTCCAGGTGGTAAACGTCCCAACAAACTCCCCTTCCATGTAGCCCAACATGGACATCCAGCGGGCTGTCATCATCACCTGTCCTGTGGTGATATCCCAGTCAAAAATGCCGTCTCCGGTGCCTTTCATCAACAGCCGCCAGCGTTCTTCCTGTTGGTAGTGCCGCTGCTGCTGTTGGCGCAACTGAGCTGCCATAGCTTGGTGCTGGATGTGGATATGTAGCTTAGCCTGAAGCTCTGCAGAACTAAACGGGAGCGTTAGATAGTCTATACTGCCAGCTTCATAGGCCCGCGATCGCTCCTGATCAGAACCAAACGAAATCACAGGAACAGGAGCGATCGCCTGCAGATCGAGCCCCTGCTCCAACCACTGAACAGACAGCAACAATACGTCAACCGTACCCGCCTCTAACGCCCTGTCCAGATCTTGGATAAGCTGTATCCGCTGGGGCCCATAGCCCAGTTCCACCAAACAGGACAACAGATCCTGTCCGATAGATGGAGTACTATCAGCAACTACAATATTGATAGATGTGGGAGAGATAACCAAATTACGTCGCAAGGTACTCAAGACCGTTTTATCTAATCACGAGACATTTCATTACGCAAGCCCACCCATCGCCGGATCAAACCTCTCCATTAAACCTCTTGACGTTGCTGATTTCTGAGATGAATCCATTTCTGAACAGTCCATGATGCAAGGGTTGATTCAGGGAATTCATCTCTCATCTAAGCAACACCAACCTCTTCGTAGAGATATCCTTGGGCAGACCTCCTCAAGCCATAGCTTCCTAGGGTATCAGGATATCAGAACTAACTTCTACTCGTTCGCCCATGCCCATGTATAAATTAATACTAGATTAAAAGAACATGATGAGACGTTACGTTATACCCCATTCGTTGGACGATGCCCATGGTTACAGGTTTGCGTTATGCTTCGCTAACATACCCTACATCCCATGGTGCTTCCCGGTAAATAGGGATTATACGGTTTCAAACCAACTCTGATGATTGTGATGGGGAGCACCCACGTTTGTAGCCCTCGTAGCCCTCACCCTAAATTCCTCTGCCAAGTCGGGCAAGGGACTTGGAATCCGGCTTCCCTTCTCTTGTTTTGAGAGAAGGGGTTGGGGTATGAAGGCTATGAATGTGTAAATGCGGGCTGCTCCCTTTTGGTGTGACCTCAAACGACCTAGCACAAATGTCCATACTTAGAACTCTGAGGGCGATCGCTCCATCCATTTTAACGAATTCTCCTAGCTTTACACCGCTGATGCTAGCCGCGAACGCCCTAGCATCAGCACATCCCTTTGAATCTCTGCGGGTTCACTAGATAATAAGCGCAGATCGCAACGATGGATCTTAGGGCATTGCTGAATCGCGGCATGATTCCGCAACCTGTTGCGTTGAGGTTCAGAACCTGGAGCTAGAGGTTCATCTCCCAGTTCAGCAGCACCGATCCTAGACGATCTCAGATAGTATAAGCGCCAGAGCCGATCGATTCTAGGTCAACAACCTACGTGAGTCACCCCTACTACCGACCGCAACGCGCTGCCCCTAAACGTTGCTCACAGAAGGATAACTCAGTCGTTGATAAATCATCCCAAGCCACATCCCGACGCATCACCATACCGTTATGTCCCGTCAACAATCGAGGCAGTTGGGCATTCTCAACTTGGGCCAGGGTTTGAATATCATAGGTGGTATAGGTCGTAGGCTCCGGTGCATCGAAGGTAATATCCACCACCGTCAGAGTCTTAGGCGATCGCTGAGGCTGATCGAGGAGCGATCGCGGCCCCGAACCCAGCAGGCCCGTATGCAGGAGCTGCAGATTGCCCTTATGGGCCGGGTAGTAGGCATGATGGTGGCCGCTGATGTAGGTATGCACGTTATGGCGCTCCATCATCTGTCGCAGCTCGTCGGCATTGTCCATCACCTCACCGGGCTGGTTCCGGCCCTCCGCCACGGCATAGAGCGGTAGATGCCCCAGCATAATCCGCAGGTTGGCTTGCTGAGCTGCTGGACTGGCTAATTCTCGCTCCACCCAGGCCAGCTTGTCCGCCGGAATTCGGCTGGAGGATCCATCCCAGGCCAAGAAGAAAATATCGTTTTGCACAAAGCTGTAGTAGAACGGAAAGTCATCCTGAGCTTGGAAGTTTAAACCCGAGGCCTGATTAGGTTGCTGCCAATAGGCCTGGGCTAGATCCCGCTCCTGCTGGAAGGTAAAGCCGCCGCTGGATGACTGAGAAGCCGAGGCATCATGATTGCCCACGGTGAAGCCAAACGGTAACCCCATGGTGCGCAGAGGGGCCGCCACATGGGCATCAAAAGCATCCCACATACGCCGAACTTGGTCGGCACTGAGGCTCAGGCTTTGCCCAGCAATCATATCGCCGCTGCAAACCACCAGATCAGGCTGCCAGAACGGCAGTAGTTCGATAGCCTTATCAACCTCTGGGTCGTAGTCTGTGGAACCGTAGGCACTGTTCAAATCGCTGATCACCGCCAAGCGCACATCTCCCCGAGGTGGGTCATACAATCCCGCTGGGCCAGCCGTAGCTGCGATCGCCACCGTAGACGACGGCAGAGCCATGGCCAAATCGGGAGATTCCTCCTGCGGCACTGACAGCTCCGGAGCTGGACTCTCAGACCCTGGAGCAGCCGACTGTACTGGAGTCTGGGCTTGCGCACAGGATAAACTAACGGTCAGCAAGAATCCGACTAGGCCCAACCAAACGCGCCGCCAACCCATAGCTCACTCTACTATCCACACAACATCATCCATAACCATAGTCGATTCCGCTCCATTGGCCCGCCTCGATCTCCATACAATCCTATCCAGAACAGAATCCAGAACAGATATAGGTCAACGGCTGGGAGCGATCGCTGCCTTTCACGACATCAGCACCAGCCCCATAGTTCCCCGAGATGAAGCATAGGCACCCTAGGCTCTGTTTTAAAACTATAGCCACAGCATGATAGAAGCTAGAGTCAGCATGGCGAGGTAGTTCTCAGCCTTCTTCTCGTAGCGGGTTGCAATG
>NZ_JACSWB010000128.1 GCF_016888135.1 Leptolyngbya sp. CCY15150 | reverse complement strand
TGCCGAATCCTGAACGAAAGAATGAGCTTTTTCAACAAATCTATTGACACTGTTCTCAATAAGCTCATGCAAGATGTTCATACTGAGAATTGCTGATGCACCGGGGACGATTTTGCCCCTGCCCGATGTGCTACCCCTGTTGCTGATGGGGGGCACCCAAGACGGGGTCATTGCCCACAGCAGCGATCGCTATGGGGTGACTTGGGAGCAGGCCACCACGCCTGTGGAACGCACCTTTCACGAGGGGCTGGCAGGCGGTCGGGGGGATAGCTACTTGGTGTTGCTGGAGGGCGCAAACCACTTTGTCATGGCGCACCCCTTTGATGCCACTACGGGACGCGCCTTCCTGGATCTGCCAGCAACGCAGCCCGCAGAGCGCCAGCGGCAGCTCATAGTGGAGGCGATCGCCCTCTTTCTAGCGGCCCACGTTAACGCTGAGGCAGCGGCCCGCGAACAGCTCCGGCATATACTCACCACGGCTCCTGAGCTGATTGCCACAGCCACGTGGAAGTTGTTGTTGGGTTGCACTGCGTGGCATCCACCCGACAATCACCCACAGAATTAAAGTTGACGGTTCCCTAAGGGACACGCTCGCAATAAAAGTACCGCTCCCGACTCGAAACTCACCCATCCACCCATCCACCCATCCACCCATCCACCCATCCACCGCCGTCAACTGGGATGTTATTTTTCCGCTCATTCCTAAGTTGACCCGATCGCCCCTAGCAGGTGCAAGGTGGTGCGGGTGGCGGGGGTCAGCCCCGTGGCTCCGGTCAAGTTCATGCCTTCGTACAGGCGCTTAGCAATGAGCACGCGCCCACACTCCCCCGTGGCCGCGTCCCAAAGCCGCACGGTTTGGTCTTGGGAGCCCGTGGCGATTGTGCTGCCGTCGGGACTAAAGGCCAGGGAAGAGACTAAATGCTGGTGACCCGTGCAGACATGGAGGCAGTCCCCCGTCGCGGCATCCCACAGACGCAGGGTGTGGTCTTGGGCGACGCTGGCGAGGCGGGGGGCCTGATCGGCTGTGGGGCTAAAGGCCACGGCAAACACCCAATTGGTGTGACCCTGGAGGACCCGCAGGCACCGCCCTGTGGCGACTTCCCACAGGCGCACGGATTGATCCGTGCTGGCGCTGGCGAGGATGCTGCCGTCGGGGCTAAAGGCCACTGACCAGACCCGGCTTGCGTGCCCGGTGAGGGTGGCCAGGGGTTGCCCGGTGGCCACTGACCAGAGTTGGATGGTTTGGTCAGCGCTGCAACTGGCGAGGGTGTGTCCATCGGGGCTAAAGGCCACGCCTAAAATTTTGGCGGTGTGGTGGCGAAGGGTGTGCCGACATTGCCCGGTGGGGGTGTCCCATACTTTCACCGTGCTGTCGGCGCTGCCCGTGGCAATGAGTGGGGCATGGGGGTGAAAGGCGATCGCGTTGAGCCAGTCGCCATGCCCTTGCAGCACTTGCCGGCAGCGCCCGGTCGCTACGTCCCACAAGCGGGCGGTGCAGTCGGTGCTGGCGCTGGCGAGGGTCTGCCCATCGGGGCTAAAGGCCACTCCATAGACAAAATCATGATGGCCTACCAAGGTTTTGAGTGGTTGCCCGGTGGGCCAGTGCCAGAGCACGATAGTTTGATCGTTGCTGCCGCTGGCGAGAGTCTGCCCATCGGAGCTAAAGGCGACGGGCAAGGCCCAGTCGGTGTGGCCTTCCCAGGTGCGGAGGCACTGCCCCGTAACGCTGTCCCACAGTTTTACCGTTTGGTCGAGGCTGACCCCCGCGAGGTGGCGACCGTCGGGATGCACCGCCACGGCGCACACTTCATTCTGGTGGCCGTGGAGGGTTTGCCAGCAGGTGTCGGTGTGCCAGTGCCACAGTTTGAGGGTGCGATCGCCGCTGCTGCTGATCAGCCAGTCCGCCGTGGGGCTAAAGACCACTCCATAGACGCTGCCGCTGTGCCCCGTATAGGTGGCGAGGCACTCCCAGGTGCGGCCATCCCATAGTTTCACGGTGCCGTCGCCGCTGGCGCTGGCCAGCAGTTGGCCGTCGGGGCTAAAGGCCAGGTCATGCACCCAGCCCTGGTGCCCCGTCAGGGTGTGCAGACAAGTGCCCGTAGCAGCATCCCACAGTTTGATCTGATGGTCAGCGCCGCCGCTGGCGAGCAGGCCCGTCGGGGTGGGGGCGATCGCGCGCGGGGCAAAGGCCACCGCCCGCACCCAGTCGGTGTGGCCGCTGAGGGTATGCCGACATTCCCCGGTGGCGATATCCCACAATTTCACCGTGCGATCGCCCCCCGCACTGGCGAGGCAGCGGCTATCGGGGCTGATGGCGATGGCAAACACCTCGTGGTCGTGTCCGGTCAGGGTTTTGACCGCGACGCCCTCGATCGCCGTCCACAGGCGCACGGTGCGATCGGCGCTGCAACTGGCAATGAGCTGCCCATCGGGACTGTAGGCCACGGCCCGCACCCAGTTTTCATGGCCGCGACAGATCAGCAACAGCTGGCCGGTTTGGCTATCCCATACGCGCACTTGGCAGTCGGTATCCCCAGTGGCAAGCCATTGGCCGTTGGGGCTAAAGGCTGCCGCCAAAACGTTGCCTAAGGATTCGGTAAAAACACAGTGAGTGAGATCGGCCCCAGTAAAGTTGACATCATGCAGCTTGACATCTTGCAGATAAGCCTGCCACACCGTCAGGTGCGAAAAGTCAAAGCCGCTGATGTCAATGGGCAGTTGGAGCAACAGGTTGAGGCTGTTGCCCCCGGCGTAGCCCGTGACCTGGGGGGGGCCCCCTCGTAAGGTTGAGAGGATCTGCTGGAGGGTCGCGGCCAGGTGGGCGGCGCTACCCAGGCGGTTGATCAGTTGGTCCGCAATGGGGCGCAAAATCAGGTTGATTTGTGTTTCGCGCACGTAGTCTTTGGCCTGGGCTTGGGCGAGGGCATGGGTGATGAAAAGCTGAGGCGCTTGGTGGGCAATTTCATCGGTGATGCGATCGCACAATTGGCTGATGACGTATTCCATCACAACGGGCTGCTGGGTGAGGCCGTCGGCGTGGCGTTCTACCAGCGATCGCCGCTGGAGAGAATTCAGCGACTCCCAGAGGTCACGGGGGGGCACGTAGTTGAGTAAAGCGGTCTGTAAATCGGCCACGGTGGTGGGTTCGCGATGGATGGCCAGCCAGTACATGGCGGTTTTTTCTAACTCGGTCAGCCGCTGAAAGTGCTGATCTAGCAGGTCGCGGATGTCGTCAAAGAGAAAGCCCCCCTGCTGTGACACCGCTAAAAATTGGGCAATGTCTCCCCCAAAAAAGTCGCGGATGGAGGAAGCCACGATTTTCAACGCGAGGGGATTGCCGCCGTAGCGATCGGCCAGGGTTTGCCACTCGGCCTCGGTGGCCTGAAAGCCGCCTTTGGTATTAAAGAGGGCACGGCTATCGGCTTGGGCGAGGCCGCTGAGTTGGAGCGATCGCACGGGTAAGGTCTCACCCTCAAAAGCGGCTAACCCCTTGGGTTTTTCCCGTGAGGTGACGATGAGGCAGCTTTGGTGTGCCGTTTCGGCGAGGCAGCGCAACACTTCGCCATAGCCCTCAAACCCGATCCGATAGCGGCCCGTGCGATCGCCACTCTGTAAAATCGATTCGGCGTTGTCCCACAGTACCAGGCAGCGATCGCCGCGCAGATAGTGGAGTAACCGCCCTAGTCGCCCCTCTAGGGTGCTGGGCAAATCGCGCTCTTGCTGGTGTGATAGCACGGCGATCAGATCGGCCAGCAGGTCTTCGGGGGCGGGGGCATTGCGCAGAGATCGCCAGATGAGATGGGTAAAAGGGGCCGGGGTCACTGTGTTGGCCAACTGGTGCGCCAGGCGCACAGAGAGGGCGGTTTTGCCGATGCCGCCCATGCCCAGCAGCGTGATCAACCGACAGCGATCGCGCCCAATCCACGTGGCGAGGGTGTGCAGTTCTGCTTGCCGGCCATAGAACACCGTGTCGTCAGGAGCGCTGCCCCAGTCGGAGATCGCGTGATCAGTCGAGGGCGCGGGGGCGATCGTCGTTTCAGGCTCAGCGATCGTGCGCCAATCTAACCCCAACACCTCACAATACGCCTTAAAAGCATTGGCGTTAATCGCCACCTTGCCCGCTAAAAATCGTTTCCAAGTGCCCTCGGAAATGCCCGCCGCCAGCACTCCGGTCGTTTGCCAGTCGGTGCCCAAGCAGCGACTGGCGGCCTCAATCCACCGAAAATCACTAGCAGGCCAGCCCTGCGCTACTCTGGCCTGTTTGATTTGCCGACGTCCGGTTGACGAAGCTCTGAGGGTGATCACGATTCGTCTAGATAATTTTCTAATCCTTTTCTCATTAGACTTTATCGGAAATTGAGCTGATAGAATCGGTATCAGGAGCATAGACCAGGGTAAGCCTATGAAAATGACCTATGCCGAGTTGCGGACAAAACCCCGAACCTTGTGCAGTTTGACTGGGCTGAGGGTGCAAGAGTTTGAGGCCTTATTACCCAGCTTTGGTAACGCTTGGGACATCTTCATGCAAGACACCTTTCAGCGCAAAGACCGCCAACGAGCCATGGGAGCGGGTCGCAAAGCGCACCTGAGCGACCTAGCGGATAAGCTCCTGTTCATCCTGATGTATGTTCGCCTTTACCCGACTCAAGAGGTTCAAGGCTTTCTCTTTGGGATGAGCCAAGCGCAAGCCAATCCATGGATTCATCGCCTAACTCGCGTCTTGAACCAAGCCTTAGGGTATGAACAGCAACTCCCAGAACGCGAACCAGCGAACCTAGAGAGCATTCTGAGCCGTTGTCCGAGCTTAGAGTTCATCATCGACGGTACCGAGCGTCGGATCAATCGCCCCAAGGATAAAGCTGAGCGCAAGACGTACTATAGCGGCAAGCGCAAGGTGCATACGGTCAAGAACCTGGTCATTCCTAACCGTGGGGCAAGGTGCGCTACTTGAGCGACACCTACGAAGGGCTCTTCCCAGCGTTTGGTGATGCTTAATGCCGCTCCTCTGGGTTTGTTCTACACCGCCATGATGAATCGTTAAAAAGCAGCTTGGGAGAGGGCTTTCAGTTCATCATCTGGGATGCCCAACGAGGGCTTATCCGGGTGATAGGCATAGGCAATTAATCCCGAGACCAGGTTCACCAGAAAATTGAAGGGGCTGCGGTGTCGCGAATGCTCAATCTGACACAAGTGCTTGAGCTGGTCATGGACCGTCTCAATAATGAGACGCTTGCGTAGCAGCTTGAATGGTTGGTCTTCAGCCCAAAAGCCTAAGGTGCTACATCAAGCATTACTCCATTCCCATTCCCTTGTTTCAGCTTGGCATCACGAAAAACTCGTTGGCATCGGCAACGCAATCTCAGATGGTTTTTTAGTGGTGTATTATCCCCATCTGTTAGTTCATCCAGACTATCAAGGTCAAAGAATTGGCACAGGAATTATGGACATCTTAAAGCAGAGATATGAAGGAATGCACATGCATATGCTGGTCGCCGACCGCGAAGCGATCGCCTTTTATGAATAATGTGGCTTTACAAGGGCAGGGAACACAGAGTCCATGTGGATATATGCTGGCGACGACCATTAAACGAGGGTTCTTGAAGATGCCAAATGATACCGAGGGCGGGGGCACATCTATAACTCCTACTCTATCCGAAAGCAATGAGATACCTATACGTTGAGGCACTTGTGCCAAGCAGCCAAGTCTTTATCGTGAAACAAGGCACGAGCTATAAAGCGATCGCCCCTGCTTAGTTTGAACGCCTTTGGCAACTCATCGGCATTCCGGCACTGGTTAATCAGGTGGATGGAAAGGAGTCGTAAACTTGAAAATATGCGGACCTTTGCTGCCTATCCATCATGCAGGGGTCTATGATGCAGATTATTCGCAATTCTAAAACATCAGCTTTTTCGTGATGAAGAAAGCAAATCTGTAATTAGGTAACTGCTATGTCACTCCCCAATGGACCAAAAAATCCGGCAATTTGGCAAATGTTTTACTGGATTACCAAACCATTTTCATTTATGCGTAGCTGTGCTCATGATTATGGCGACTGCTTCACGGTCATGCTGGGTGAGGAATTTGCTCCCGTCGTATTTTTCAGTCATCCTCAAGCCCTGCAAGCCATTCTGACTAGCGATGATTCAAAGATGTTTGATGCTCCTGGTGAGCTAAACGGTCTATTTGAACCATTTCTAGGAACGCAATCTGTGATTGGGTTAAGTGGCGATCGCCATCGCAGGATGCGTCACCTGATGATGCCCCCGTTTCATGGCGAACGGATGCGTTCCTACGGACAACTCATTGGCAGCATTACTGAGGATGTAATACGCGAATGGACTGTTGGTAAATCTTTCTCAGTTCGGGAGGCTATGCAAGCTATTTCTATGCGAGCGATCTTGGGGGCTGTGTTTGGTCTAGCCGAGGGACCCCGCTACCAGCAACTAGAGAAACTTCTGGGAACCATGCTCAATGAAATGAGTAACCCCTTGAGCGTCAGCCTCCTCTATTTTCCAATCCTTCGTCAGGATTTAGGGCCACTGAGTCCCTGGGGCAACTTTATCCGTAAACGACAACAAGTTGACCAGATCATCTACGATGAGATTTCAGAGCGGCGAACACAGCCCGATGGTTCTCGTGATGATATCCTTACGTTACTCATGTCTGCCCGTGATGAAGCAGGTGAGCCTATGACGGATATGGAGTTGCGCGACGAATTAATGACGCTTTTAGTTGCTGGTCATGAAACAACTGCCACCGCTCTAACTTGGGCATTGTATTGGATTCACAAATTTCCCAGCGTTCGTCAGCAACTGTTGCAAGAGCTTGAGGGAATGGATGTCCCCCTCGATCCTAACGTTCTTTTGCGCCTCCCCTATCTGAATGCAGTCTGTTGTGAAACGCTACGGATTTACCCGGTGGGAATGCTGACGTTTCCACGGGTGGTTAGATCGTCTGTTGAGTTGATGGGGCACTCACTTGCCCCTGGAACTATTGTAATGGGTTCGATCTATCTAGCCCATCGCCGTGAGGATATCTACCCAGATCCGGAGCAATTCAAACCAGAACGCTTTTTGGAACGCCAATTTACTCCTTTTGAATATTTGCCTTTTGGTGGGGGCAGTCGACGTTGTATTGGTATGGCGTTTGCTCAATTTGAAATGAAAGTGGTTTTGAGTAGAATCCTGTCACAGGTTGAACTAGGATTAGCTGATGCCCGTTTGGTGCAACCCGTGCGCCGAGGTTTGACATCAGGAGCATCTCCGGTACAACTGATCGTCAAAAACTACCATCCTACTCAACTTTCTCGAAGAGACTGTCACGACTCGCTCCTCAAATCATAAGTTAGATAGTCGGGGTTCTCTGTTTACAGGGACTGTTGGTAAAACAAAAATTTTGCCTATAATCTTTCTAACAAGCTCAATGTACCGGGACAACGTATAGCCTGCTGTCAGGTGTCTCAGACCAGTGATGGGGGAGGTTATCGATCTAATAAGTTGTTAGGTGGTCACAATTAGGTATCGAAAGCGAAAACAGTTATGAAGACTCAGTACTATACAGCCACAAGCCTTGATGGGTTCATCGCGACCGAAGATGATTCGCTAGACTGGCTATTTTCGCTGGGCGACCTAAATGACTCCAGCTACCCAGAGTTTATTGCTGAGGTAGGTGCATTGGCTATGGGATCGGCTACCTATGCGTGGATAGGTAGCAACGCTGATCAAGTCGCTGCCGAGACCGGGTCATCGTGGCCGTACACTCAACCTGTCTGGGTATTCACCAGTCGCAGTCTCCCGGTCATTGAGGGCGCAGACATTCAATTCGTAAAAGGGGATGTGCGTCACATTCACAAGGAAATGCGGGCGGCGGCGGGCGACAAGAACATCTGGATTGTGGGCGGCGGTGATTTGGCAGGGCAGTTCTATGATGCTGGGCTTTTAGATGAGCTAATCGTCCAGATTGGATCAGCTACTTTGGGCAAGGGTAAGCAACTGTTTCCGCGCCGGGTTCTGAGTCCAACCCTACGTCTGATCTCGGTTCGCCAAATCAGCACCGGTATGGCTGAACTTCGTTATGAAGTAGGTAAAAACAGTGTGGGCAGCACCGCCTAACAACGCCCACTCACCCGATCGTTTGGAGGCGATCGGGTGAGTGCGAGAAGTAATTGGAAACGGGTGTTGGGCGACGTTATGGAGCAGCAAGGATTCGCTGATGCTGTGCCAAGCGATCGCCCGAACTGCCCATACGCTGTTTTCCCGGGCGGGGCTACAGCAGACCGTGATGGGCTGGAGGTAACGGTGAAGATGATGGGGGCGATCGCCCCTGCTTAGTTTGAAAGCCTTTGGCAACCCACCGGCGTTCCAGCACTGATGAATCAAGTGGATAGAGAGGAGTCGTAAACTTAAAAATATGCGGATCTTTGCTGACTATCTACTATCTAGAGGGCTATTATGCATATTATTCACAGTCTATCGACCCTCAGAGGGTGATTAGCCAGCGGATAGTCGCCTATCTACTCCATATGGAGAACATAGGCAGACTAGATCGATCCAATAAGTTGTTAGCAATCAAAAAAATATTACCCAAATGACCATCATTCAGGACTTCAGTGATTTTCCTAAGGCACTATACAACGGGAGCATCCCACTTTCGACAAAATAGTCAACAGGCAAGCTGCCCATTGAGGTAGGCACAACGCAAACTCAACATCGCATTGACAGAGGCCGT
>NZ_JACSWB010000127.1 GCF_016888135.1 Leptolyngbya sp. CCY15150 | reverse complement strand
TCTGCCGAATCCTGAACGAAAGAATGAGCTTTTTCAACAAATCTATTGACACTGTTCTCAATAAGCTCATGCAAGATGTTCATACTGAGAATTGCTGTGGGCAATCAGGTTGGGTTGCCTACGACGGTGGTCGGCTCCATTAGCACCATCCTGCCTTGCAGACATGCTAGGGACTGAATGATTCAGGGGGATGGTCTACGTTAGGAATAACGTTATTCCTAGATGGCTGTCAATGGTTCTAGATGGCTATCAACGTGTGGTGCCGGTAGATGTGAACGAGCTGTCTACGTAGGATGGCAGAGCCGAGTGACGGAACAGAATGATGAAGATGACGTGAAGTGAGATGGGTGAAAATACTGCTGGGATGTAGATTGTGCGGAGATGTTTATTCTCGTCTGCAGGATGGGCATACTCTGTTTACGCTTAACAGAGCATCTACCCGGTATCCTATCCACCGGGTTTTTTTATGAAATTTTTTGATTGCTCTACCAAAAGGAAGGCGATCGCTCTTTTATCCTTGGGCATCCTATAAATAGACACATCACTTAGACGTTCCCCGGGCCTGCCGGGGATTTTTATGTAAACCTTGTCATTCTCAGATCGTTGGATGCTGGCATTCAGGTGAAAGCTGCTTCAAGCACAGACTAGAATAGCGGAATTCCATGCGATCGCCCTCTATGACCCTCACCTTCCCCGAGCACTATGATGCCCTGCTCACCCACCTCAAAGCGCAAATCCGCACGGCGCAGGTGAAGGCGGCTCTATCGGTGAATCGAGAGCTGGTCATGCTCTATTGGCAGATTGGCACCGCAATTTTGCAACAGCAGCAGCACCAAGGTTGGGGGGCGAAGGTGATCGATCGCTTGTCGGCGGATCTGCGTCAGTCGTTTCCTGATATGAAGGGCTTTGCTGCCCGCAACCTTCGCTATATGAGGGCGTTTGCTGAAGCCTACCCAGATCTTGAACTGGTGCAACAGCTTGTTGCAGATATTCCCTGGGGGCATAATGTCCGCCTGTTAGACCGGGTCAAAAATCTAGATGAACGCCTTTGGTATAGTCGCCAAACGATTGAACATGGCTGGAGTCGTCATGTTTTAGAGCACCAGATTGATGCCGATCTCTACCATCGGCGCGGTCAAGCCCTCAATAACTTCGATCGCACCCTGCCGCCGGTTCAATCGGATCTAGCCCAAGATCTGCTCAAAGATCCCTACCACTTTGATTTTTTGAACCTCAGGGACGATGTTCAAGAGCGTGATTTAGAACGGGCGTTGCTGCAATCAATCTCCGCTTTTTTGCTGGAATTGGGGGTTGGTTTTGCGCTGGTGGGCAATCAATATCACCTCACGGTGGACGGGGATGACTTCTATATTGATCTGTTGTTCTATCACCTGGCGTTGCGCTGCTATGTGGTGATTGATCTGAAGATCAGCAAATTTGAGCCAGAATTTGCCGGCAAAATGAACTTCTACCTAGCTGCCGTAGATGAACGCCTGCGCCATGCTGACGACCAACCGAGTATTGGCATTATTTTGTGTAAGGGGAAAAATAAAACGGTGGTGGAATATGCCCTGCGGGACATTGGCCGGCCCATGGGTGTGGCAGAGTACCAACTAACGCGATCGCTGCCTGAACAATGGCAAGAACAGCTCCCTAGCGTTGAGGCCCTGCAAGCGAAGCTCGAAACGCGATCGCTAGATTTATCCTAGAGCTAACCTGAGATCGAGCTAGGCTGAAAGCCTCGTTCTCTCGGGGTCTGAGATCTTGACTCTTTCATCCAACAAGCTGAACAACCCCCCTTAACCCGAACTAACGTTAGAGTTAGAAAGATCCTGTGGTTTTTGCGCTTCACCCAACCCTGGCTCAGCCCTGCTTGCTTCTGTGCTCTTTTCCCTATGCCGTCCTAATCCTGTCCTATGTCTCAGCCTCCCTTCGACTTTGATTCCCAGTCCGGCATTGATGACTATCTGCTGCAACGCCGCCGTCCGTTGCAGGATGACGATGTGCTCGAAAAGGTGTTTGTTGAACCGGAGATCCGGGAACGGGCGATCGCCACAAGGAACAAGCTGCGACGATTATTTTTGATGCTGCTAGCCTTTGGCTTGGGTATGGGCCTGTTGGTGGGCGGTGGAGTGGCGATCGTCATGTATCGTTTTGGTCTGGCGGAGAAGCCCCAGTCTGACCAAGATCTGCCAACGCTACGCGATTTACCCCAATATCAAGATGATGCAACGCCCTAGCCAGGTTTCTTCTTAAAGCACCAGGAAGAATGTAGGTAGTTGCTAAAAAATTCACTATACTTGGGCGATCGCTCCTCCCATAATCATGGGCAATGCAAGGGCAGCGATCGCTCTCTTCGTGAGGTGATAAGAATGACCGATGATTTAGCTGGAAATACCCCTAGGCAGGCGTTTAACCTAGGTACATTCGCCAACACCACTCGTTTCATTCGAGAATCGGTGGGGACGCTCGATTCAGCTGATGTGTACAAAGTTAAATTTGCTCGCAGTAGCTACACAGTTATTTCTCTGATCAATCTCCGCAGTGACGTGGATATTGCTACCCTCGATAGCCGTGGGCGACAACTGCAACTGCTAGATAATCCCGGTCGTCAGTCGGAGTTGGCCTATGGCTTTACCCCTGCTGGCACCTACTACATCAAGGTGTTTTCTGCAGACAATCGCAATTCGGGCTATCGGCTAACAGTGCATTCCGTGGTGGTGCCAGCGGCTCAGTTACCGTCCAATCAAACGCGATCGCAGATGTTTATGGGGAATGGGCTCACTCAAGGAGTTCCGCAACCAGGGACGGCTATTCGATCGATTGATCGATTGCGATCGCGTCTGCGGAATGACGATCAATTTTCCACCGCAAACAATCTAGGGCTGTTTGCGAACCGTACGATCAATGTTCGGGATGTCATTGGCGGACGTGATGCGTCAGATATTTATCGGATTAAGGTCACGGACGACAGCCATGCGGTGATTTCCCTCACCGGTCTGCGTGGAGAAGCAGGATTTGTCACGTACAACAGTAATCTCCAACGAATTGCTGTGTTTGATAATCTAGGTCGCCAAAATGAGCTAGCGTTTGGCGATACCGTACCCGGCACCTATTACATCCAGGTGTTCTCCACCAGTAATCAGGAAACCTCCTATCGCCTGACGGTGCATACATCTGAGCTACCCTAGCGTTGGTTGGTCGAAGGTGTACAGGACTTTCTGGATCAAGTTTGTACAATAGGACAATACATCCTGCCGAGGTCATGGGTCATGATAGCTTTGGGTTTCTCTGCCTCGTCGTTCCGTAGGTCGATTGTGCTGCTCAGTCTTGGTTTAGGGCTAGGATTGCCGATGCCAGCGATCGCCGTGGCTTCGCAGACGGACTCGATTCTGCAACTGGTGCAGCAGGGAGAAGCGGCGGAAGCCGACAAAGACTACAGCGCGGCTGCGGAGATTTGGCAGCAGGTGATTGACCGAGAACCCAGTAACGCATCAGCCCATGCCAATTTAGGGAATGCTTTGCGAGAGTTGGGCCAGTTGGATGAGGCGATCGCGGCCTATGGTCAAGCGTTGGATCTAGACCAGGACTTAGCCGATGCCCACAATGGTTTAGGGGTCACCTTCAACCGCCAAGGCAATTTAGATGAAGCGATCGCTGCCCATCAACAGGCGATCGCTCTGGATCCAGAGTTGGTGAGCGCCTACAACAATTTGGGCGTGGCGTTGGCCAAGCAAGGGCGACTGACGGAAGGGCAAGCGGCTTTTCAAGAGGCGATCGCCATCGACCCAGACTATGCTTCGGCCTACAGTAATTTGGGCATTGTTCTGCGTCAGCAAGGTCAGCTAGAGGCAGCGATCGAGATCTATCAACAGGCAATTCAGATTAGCCCTGACGACGCCACGATCCATAACAACCTGGGCGTGGCATTCTACAACCGCAATCAGTTTGAGGCAGCGATTACTTCCTATGAGGCAGCGATCGCCCTCGATCCTGACTATGCTTCGGCCTATAACAATTTGGGTAATGTGCGGTTTTTTCAGAATCAGTTTGAAGCGGCCGCTGCGGCCTATGAGGAAGCTCTGAGGCTGCAGCCTAACTATACAGAGGCTCAGCGCAATTTGGAGCTGGTGCAGCAGATCCTAGACGTTCAGTAAAGGCAGTCCATGAGAGCCTTAAATGAGAGCCGGCCTGGAGGGTTGCCTTCGGTCTCTCAGGATGGCAGCTAGAAACGATCCGGTGGCAAGGTATCGATCCACCTGCGATCGCCCAACCTAGTGCTGCTGGGTCGATGGAGAATTCTGAGTGTCCTCAAGGCGCGATCGCACTTCTCTCACAAAGGGGTGAGCGTTATGGCACTCAACGGCTTGATACAGCAAGCGGCGCAGGGACTGGGATTGGATGTTGTGGGTTTGGGCGGTTGGGTGAGACATGGGGGCAAGTCCTGATGGGGGCGTGGGGCGTCGGTGTAGATTAACTTCACTATCCCAGATCACCCCAACCTTGGATGTGACGGCTATGGGAGGGCAGGTGTGCGATCGCTCCTGGGTTGGCGTGAAATCCGTCATCGGATCGGGGTGATATCCATCACGACCTCTCCTTGCCTATAACTAAAACTTATGAAACTGATAATTAAATATTTGGCAATATTCCTTTACATTTGTTTGTAAAGAAAGGTAACCTGTATTCATACATAAAACTTGCAGCTTTTGCAGTTAAGGACTTATAAACCCATGACCACGACACTACAGCAGCGCGAAAGCGCCAATCTGTGGGAGCAGTTTTGTAACTGGGTCACCAGCACCGAAAATCGCCTCTACGTAGGCTGGTTCGGCGTTCTGATGATCCCCACCCTGCTCACCGCCACCATCTGTTTCATCATTGCCTTCGTGGCAGCCCCTCCCGTTGACATCGACG
>NZ_JACSWB010000126.1 GCF_016888135.1 Leptolyngbya sp. CCY15150 | reverse complement strand
ACGCTCATACTGACCCAGACTGTTGTACGCAATCCCCAGATTGCCTAAAGTATTGCCTTCTCCCTGGCGATCGCCAATCTCCCGCGCGATCGTCAGGTATTGCTGATGGAACTCGATCGCACGCTCATACTGACCCAGACTGTTGTACGCAATCCCCAGATTGCCTAAAGTATTGCCTTCTCCCTGGCGATCGCCAATCTCCCGCGCGA
>NZ_JACSWB010000125.1 GCF_016888135.1 Leptolyngbya sp. CCY15150 | reverse complement strand
TAGAAGCCGTGCAGCAGCAGATTCCAGCGGACGGGGCATTGGTGGAACTGGTGCGCTACGAGCCGTTTGATCCGTCTGGAGCAGGTACTTGGGGAGCGCCCCGCTACGCGGCCTACGTGCTGTTCCCCTCCGGCGAGATCCGCACCGTGGATTTGGGGGATGCTGCCGCTATGGATGCCCAGGTCTTTACCTTCCTCGATGCCCTGCGAGATCCGCGCTCCAATATTCAACCGATCGCCCGCGCCCTCGATGCTCAACTGATGCAGCCGATTCGCGCCCTCACCGACGATGCCACCCACCTGCTGATCTCCCCCGATGGTGCTCTCAACCTGATCCCCTTCGCCGCCCTGATGGACGAAGAAAATCGCTACCTCAGCGAAACCCTTACTCTCACCTACCTCACCTCCGGTCGCGACCTGCTGCGGATGAATCGGGGTCTGGAGCCGGGGCAGGGGCCGGTGATTGTTGCCAATCCAGACTATGGAGCCACCGAGCTAGCCGCCGCGTCGCGTGGTGCTACGCCGAGTCAGGGCAATGCCGTCCTCACGGCCCAGCGCTCCACCGACTTTAGCAGCCTCAATGCCTTTGGCTCCCTCCCCGGCACCGAAACGGAAGCGGATGCCATCATGCCTCTGCTGCCCAACGTCACCCGCTGGGACGGGCCCGAGGCCACTGAATCCGCCATTAAGCAAGTTCAAGCGCCCAGCATCCTGCACCTAGCCACCCACGGATTCTTCCTGCAAGACCAAGACTGTCTTGCCGTTTCCGGCGGTACCCGCACTGCCTCGATTGATGTTGTCTCCACCGCCGAGTCCGACTGCGTACCCACCCCCCGCAACATGGAAAATCCCCTGCTGCGATCCGGGTTAGTATTTGCGGGCGTCAACCAACGGGCAAGCTTCGCGGATGATGACGACGACGGGGTGCTCACGGCCCAGGAAGTCACCCGAATGAACCTGTTCGGTACCCAACTGGTGGTGCTATCGGCCTGCGAGACGGGGCTGGGGAATGTGGTGAATGGCGACGGGGTGTATGGTCTGCGGCGGGCGTTTGTGTTGGCGGGGGCAGAAAGTCAACTGATGAGCCTGTGGAAGGTAGACGATTTTGGCACGAGTGACCTGATGCAGGGGTACTATGAACGGTTGATGGACGGAGCTGGACGCA
>NZ_JACSWB010000124.1 GCF_016888135.1 Leptolyngbya sp. CCY15150 | reverse complement strand
AACAACGTAGCCGCTATCTCAATGCCTTTAGTTATTGTTATCAACGGCAATATCCACCTCGAATTTCTGAAGGCGATCGCCAACGTCTTGACCAACTTGCTCAAGACTGGCTCTTGAAGTCGCCCAAAGTTCAATCCATCGAGAACGACTTTATTCAAACGGTTCAGCCCCTCATTGAAAAATACGAAGCAGGACTCAAGCGCCATGTATACAAAGGATAGTAACCTTCGCGAGCCCGATGTTGCAAATCTTCGTCAAGATACGGGGATTGACAGTCTTAGCCTCAATGAATCGTTTCTAGAGATGATTGAGCGTGGGGTTGTCGAGGAACTGCTTAAAGATAAGCAGGAGTATCGAACACGATATGCTGGAGCATTGCGCAAAAATGGGAGTCTGAATCAACGCGATCGCACGAAGCTTTTGGCACTTCAGGCAGAAAAGGGGCTGGGAGATGCCATTATTCAGACCATTACCGCTGAAGAAGATCAAGCCTTTGAGCATGATCAACATCTTTATCAGCAGGCCTGTGCAGATTATTTTCATCAAACAGCAGCGAGTGTAGATGAGGTAAACCAATATCTTCAGCCCCAAGCAAAGAGTTTTCACTTTGGGCGTGCTGTTGTCAATGCTATCTTGGAGCAAGAGCAAGAGTATTTTGAGGGCAATCGGCAAAGCTATAGCGCTCAGGCAAAAGAGCAGCTTTTTGGGTATGGGAAATTCAACCAAGCTCTGCTAACCAAACAACAGGCTGAATTAAAGCTTGGCGATCGCGTTGTTCAATCGATCGAAGATGAGGTTAGCCACGCGTTTCAAGATATCCGTCATGCCTATGCTGATCTCTACAAGGCTGATTTATACGATGATGAGGCTGTTGAACGCGCACATTTACGAGATCATCAGCGCGAGTTTCAGTTAGGCGATGAGGTTGTTATTCAGGTTCATCAGGACATCCAGGATGAATTTCAGCGCGATCGCCAAACCTACTATGATGCTGACTTTGCTGACTTGCATGATGATGGGCAGCGAGATGCGGAGAATCTAAAGGTGCTCCAACGCCAATTAGGGCTTGGGGATGTCGTCATCCAGTCGGTACAAGTCAATGTTGATCACCAATTCCACGAACACTGGTCTGACTATAAGAATGCCTATCAGATGGATCTCTATGAGGATGGGCATTGCAATGAGGAGTCCTTGCGCGATCGCCAACTCAAGCTCCATTTAGGTTATGAGGTGATCAAAGCGATCGCCCAGACGGTCGCTGAAGACTTTGATAGCGATCGCCAACGCTATGCTCAACAAGCTGCCGATCAACTGCATAGCTCAGGCATCTTCAATGAAGAAGATCTATCATCGCTTCAGCGAGATTTAGGACTAGGCGAAACGGTTTGCCAAGATCTTGAAGATAAAGCAAACACTGCCTTTAATGAAGATTGTGAAACCTTTAAAGCAGCGGTTTTCGAGCATCTACACCAGTGGGGTGAGGTGCAAGATCATCAGTTGCTGGAGCTTCAGTTAGGTCTAGGAAAAGCAGTTAGAGATGGCATTGTTCAAGAAGAGGGTGATCGCTTTCAATCTGAGATAGCGATTTTGGCTGAAGTTATAGCAGAACAGTTGCATCAACACGATACATGGCAGTCTGATCAACTCACCCAACTGCAGGCAGAGTTTCAGCTCAGCGATCGCGTTGTGGAGCATATCGTAGCTGAGCAACAGAACAGTTATCATAGCCATCGGCGAACGTATCGCTTGGTTTACAGTCAAGCAACGCGCGAGATCACTGGATCAACCCTCGGTGGAGATGCAACGGTCAGGTTAGCACAACTTCGGGATGAGTTAGGACTGAGTGATGAGGTAGGTCATGGCATTAAGCAGGCCTATCATCACGCTCAACAACAGTATCAAGATACGTTTGACAGTGTATTGCGGCGATATGATTGCAGCAACAGCCAGCCTCTCAGTATTGATGCCAGCGATCGCTCCTCTCTCAGCGAATTGCAGACATCACTGGATCTTGAAGCTGAAGATATTCAGATTATTGAGCGGGATGCGGAACAAGACTATCGCCGAGCGCTGGATGACTACGAAGAAGAGGTGCGATCGCTCTTGCATGACAATGCTGAACTTGTGGATAGTGATACGGCTACCTTAACGCAGCTTCAGCAAGAATTGTATATTCAGCCGAATGTCGCTGACTGCATTAAGTCGAGGGTCTTGAACGATATGGGCCTTCAGGTTGAACTCCCTGTTGTTTCTCCGGTGATCTCAGAGGATGACGTAAGCCAGGAAGCATCACCAACCCTCAATCAGGAGCAAACGCTTGATGTTACTAATGATCTGTCGCTACCTGACCAGCAAACCGAGTCAGAGCCGGTTGAGGTTTTCACGCCTGTAGCGATTGTCGCTCCGATACGCCCGAAGCGATCGCCCAAGACGATGCTCTGGGTTGCATTGGCTACTGGAGCCATCGGTGCTCTTGGGATTGCGCTCTTTGGTGCTAATAAATTGCCCCACTTAATAGAAGGAACCTTAGGGAGGATAACAACAGAGGTAACCTTGGGGACGATGACAGAGGGTATGGGCGAGGTAAGTATAAATCTTGGTAATACCGTCTACCACGCTTTTCTCCTAGAAAGAATTGGAGAAGAGGATAGGCAAATTATTGACGACGCTGAAAAGCTAGCAGAAGAAAAGAAGTGGGTAGAGGCTATCAATAAACTAGAGGAAATTCCCAAAGAATCTAATGCCTACGCTGCTGTTGAAAACTTAAAACGTGAGTGGTATCCGCAAATTTTAGAAGATGCTCAGGCAGAGCGGGACAAAGGCAATTTAGAACAGGCGATCGCTCTTGCAGAACTGATTGAGCCAGAACACAACCTTCGTGAGTTGGCTCAGGATAGCGTTTACATGTGGCGAGCTGAGAACACGAGCTTGACTCTTCTACGTGAAGCAAACGCTAGAGGGGATCGTGAAGCGGTGCGTTCAGCAGCTCAAGACTTACGAAATCGGCAAGTACCCTACTGGGACAGCGTTGTTTTTCCTATTTCGGGGGCTTTAGAGCCTGATTCTCGTTATAATGACTTTCCTTCGGCAGGAGATCCTAATGATTATATTCCGCCTAGATCTTCTGGTTCTTCCGGAAGTAGTTCAAGTTCAGGATCTGCGACTATAGAGTCAGAACGTGAAGCTGCAGCCCGTGAAGCCGCAGAAGCCGCTGAACGAGAAGCCGCCGCCGCCCGTGAAGCTGCAGCCCGTGAAGCCGCAGCTCGAGAAGCCGCTGAACGAGAAGCCGCCGCCGCCCGTGAAGCTGCAGCCCGTGAAGCCGCCGAACGTGAAGCCTTTTGCAGCGGACTGAGGGCACATCAGCGGTCTGAACACTCACAATGTAGATGACAACGATAACGAGGATCCTACCCTCTGAGAAAATAGGTCATCATCGCGCCTTTACCCTTCACCTCGATCGCCCCTCGGGGTTCGAGGTGATACTTATCCTTAAGGCGTTCATAGACCGTCTCCGTCACCTGGATGTGTCCTGGTAGACCCAGAGACTCCATGCGGCTAGCGGTATTCACCGTATCGCCCCAGAGGTCATAGGCAAACTTCTTGATGCCAATGACCCCAGCGCCTACCGGGCCAGTGTTGATGCCGATGCGCATAGTGAGGGTCGGTTGAGCGGGGGATACCGTAAACTGGGCGATCGCTTTTTGCATGGCTAGGGCCATCTCCGCCACAGACTCGACATGGTCGGGGCGGGGTGTGGGTAGGCCGCCTACCACCAAATAGGCATCTCCGATGGTCTTGATTTTTTCGAGATTATAGCGATCGGCGAGCTGGTCGAAGGTGGAAAAAATGCGGTTGAGCAATGCCACTAATTCAGGCGGCGCGAGCTGGGCGGAGAGTTCCGTAAAGTTGACCAAATCGGCAAACATCACCGTCACATCGGCAAAGTTATCGGCAATCACCTGTTCGCCTTGCTTGAGACGGGTGGCGATCGCCCCTGGCAGAATATTCAGCAACAGCGCCTCGGATTTTTCCTGCTCCGCCTTGAGTTTTTCCATCATGGCCCGTTCATGGTCAAGCATCCGCTTCTTTTCTAGGCTAGCGGTCACCCGGGCCTGCAGCAGAGTAGGGTTAAACGGCTTAAACAAGTAGTCTTCTGCCCCTAGCTCAATGCAGCGCACCACGCTTTCGATGTCGTCTAGGGCGGAGACCATGATCACCGGGATGTGAGCCTGGGCTGGGTCTGCCTTGAGGCGTTCGAGCACCTCATAGCCCGTCATATTGGGCATCATGATGTCTAGCAAGACCAGGTCGAAGGCGTGGTGCTGCACTTGGTCGAGGGCTTGCTGCCCATGCTCTGCCATTACTGTATCGTGCCCTAAGCGCGAAAGTCGTCGCGAGAGTAGATCACGGTTGGTTTCGTTATCGTCTACGACGAGGATCAGTCCACGAGTCCCGGTCATGGCGTTGGTGATGTTAAAAGAGCTTGTATTTTAGTAAGTAGGCGATTAAAGTCAATCGGTTTTGTATCATAGTCATCGCAGCCTACCTCGATGCATTTCTGGCGATCGCCTGCCATGGCATGGGCAGTGAGGGCAATAATGGGGATGTGCTGGGTCTTGGGCATGGCTTTGAGTTGACGGGTTGCTTCCCATCCATCGAGCACCGGTAGGCTCATATCCATCAAAATTAAGTGTGGTTGTTGGTCTTGGGCGATCGCCACCCCCTGTTTTCCATCGACGGCCATTAACACCTCATGCCCTCGACGGGTGAGACGACGAGACAGCATGTCCCGATTCATTTCATTATCTTCGACTAAGAGGATGATGGGCATGACGTCTCTCCAAGATTACGGGGAAAATACTGAACTCCCGCCACCTATATTCTCCATCATAGGTAGGGCGTGCCAGGCATGAACGTTAAGATGCCCTTTCACGATTGCGATTGTTAAGGTCGGGCCGCGGCCCCTCCGTATATCTACCAGCATGAGTTTTTTCCCCAACCATCCTGCTGCATTTTTCACGCGTCCATAGCACCGTCGGGATAGGCCTAGGCTTTAGCGATCGCCATCTGCTTGATCTTGAACCACCCTGGGTAACCACATGGTAAATGTACTGCCCTGCCCTAATCGGCTAGCTACATGAATTCTTCCACCCATCATGTGACTGAAGCGTTGGGCGATCGCCAGCCCTAGCCCCGTGCCGCCATATTTGCGGGTGGTGCTGGCATCTGCTTGGGTGAAGGCCTGGAAGAGGCGGCTGATTTGATCATCCGACATGCCAATACCGGTGTCCCGTACTTGAAACATCAGGCCATCGACAGGGCGATCGCCTCCCAGTTCCTTTGGAGACGGTGAGGCGGTGACCACGAGTTCCACCTTGCCCTGGGCGGTAAATTTTGCGGCATTGCTGAGCAGGTTGAACAAATTTTGGCGCACCTTGGTGAGATCTGCCGACATCATGCCGATATCAGCGGCACAGGTCACGGTTAGTTGATTGTTGTTTTTATCAAGCAACGGTTGGATGGTGTTGGCGATGTCCTGCACCAGCAGAGCCACATCGAAGGGTTCTAGGTAAAGGGTCATCCGCCCGGCTTCGATTTTGGACAAATCCAAAATATCGTTAATCAAGGTGAGTAAATGCTGCCCAGCGGTTTGGATCTTTTGCAGGTCGGGGATGAAGGTATCCTGCCCGAGGTCAACGGCATCTTCCTGCAACATTTCGCTATAGCCAATGATGGCATTCAGGGGCGTCCGTAGTTCGTGGCTCATGTTGGCCAAAAACTGGCTCTTGGCCCGGTTAGACTGTTCAGCTGTTTCCTTCTCCTGCTGCATCACCTCGGCCTGCTTGCGTTCCGTAATATCGCGCAGGGTTAAGATCATGCCTTCAATAGCTGGATCATTGAGGAGATTGTTCAATACCCCTTCCATGATCAGCCAGGTTTGGTTACGGTGCTGCACCCGTAGATCCCGAGGCGGCAGGGTGCCCGGTTGGGCGATCGCCTCTTGAAAATACTGATCCATCAAGGCGCGATCGTCGGGATGGATGTAGGAGACCATGGGTTGCTGCTGTAGATCGCCAGCGGAGTAGCCCAAAATGGCGAGAATCGATGGACTGCTGTAATGAATCTGCCCTGTTTCATCCAAAATCATGATCACATCCGACGCATTTTCAATAATGGAGCGGAAATAGGCCTCGCTGCGTCGCAGGGCTTCCCTCGCATTTTTCAGACCCTGCTCCCGCTCAGAGACTTGCTGGATCATGGTTTGGAAGGTGCGGGCTAGTAATCCCAGCTCATCGCGAGAGCGGGCGATGGAGGTGAGCATGTCGGGATCAAAGGTGGCGTCTTGGACAGCGCTGGCGGCCAGGGTGAGCCGGCCGAGAGGGGCCGTGATTAACCGCGAGAGGATCAAAGAGGCCAAGAGCCCCACCATTAAAATCAGCAGCGTGACAATCACCAACTGGCTGATCTCTTGGCGCAGAGCGACCTGGATATGTTCGGTAGACAGGTAGAGCACCGTTGCTCCCGTAATAGTTTGGTTGGCATCCGTGATCGGCACAATCACCTTAAACAAGCTCCCTTCCAGGTAGCTCATCGGATCGCCCTGGGCCAATACGCGCCGCACATTGGCAATATCGTTCGGATTATTGAGGCTAGCCACACCGGGCACCCCGGCCTTGACGCTCCGCGCTAGGTTTTCGAGATCGGTATCGACAATGCGTACGGCAACAATGCTGTCGCTTTGAATCAGTTCACTGGTGAGCCGGGACAGGCCAATCCTCTGCCGCAACTCCAGCAGCGCATAGGCTTCATAGCCCACCTGGACAATGCGCGGTTGATCGAACCCGGCAACGCCGACGTATTTAAACAAGCGATTATCCAGTTCGCGGTTGCGAGCAGATTGAATCACCACTTGCTCCTCACCGGTGAGCAGGGGCCAGAAGGCGCTGGCCTGGGGTTGCAGGCTGCGGCTGGGGCTGAAGGTAAAGTCAACCGTTTCATCGTTGCGCAGGTAGGCATAGCCGCGTTCATCGGTGATCCAAAATTCGTTGAGGCTGGTGGATTCCACAATCTGTCGCAGGTGTTGATTAATCTCAGGTTCGGTTAACCCCGCCGCTTCAGCGATCGCCACCAGATGACTAGCCAAGGTGGCCTGCACCACCATCTGCTGCCCCAAATCCACTTCAATTTGGTCTTGAACCTGGTTGCTAAAGCGGGTCATGCGGGCCAGAAACTGGGCGATGAGGATGCCATCGGCCTCAGCCTGCATGAGAATGACCCGGCGGGCACCGAGGGTCATGACGGCCGCTGTGGACAGCACGCTAATCACCAGTAGGGAGGTAATGCTCAGTAAAATTCGATTTCGCAAAGGCATAGTGCAGCATCCTGAACAAAAGGGCACCCATTCTCAGCCGATGGATAGGAGATAGATCGGGGTGGAGATTGGGAAAAACGTGGCCTAGACGCAGGGGGTTGCTATGGTGTTGGTGATGGTAAATAGGTGAAGACTAAGCGCTGGACTTCTTTGAGCAACTGATCGCGGCTGTAGGCACCCTTTTGTAAGATATTTTCCACGCGACCGGTGAGGCGATCGCGTTCATCGAGACTAAGATCCATGGCCGTCACCACCACCACCGGCAGCGATCGCCCTCGGTCTTGTTGCCGCAGCTGATCCATAAATTCAAATCCATCCATTTCTGGCATCATTAAATCCAGCAGGATCAGGTCAGGCTGCTGGGCCTGAATCGCCTCTAGCCCCAGACGACCATTTTCCGCCGTGGTCACCTGCCAGCCTTCTTTTTGCAAAATGCGCTGGAACATTTGCCGCGTGGCCTGATCATCTTCGACCACCAAGACACGATGGGGGCGATCGCCTAGGGCATCGTCGGGACGATACTTTTGCAGCAGCAGATCCAATCGTTTGTAGTCAATGGGCTTGGTGAGATAATCCGATGCACCCAGGGTAAAGCCACGATTTTGTTCATCCAAGATGGTCATCAAAATCACCGGCACATCCATCAAAATCGGATCGGCTTTGAGGATGGCGAGTACGTCCCAGCCGTTCATATGGGGCATCAAGACATCGAGGATGATCACATGGGGATGCAGGGCCCGCGCTAGGCGGATGCCTTCGGTGCCATCAGTGGTAACTTCGACCCGGAAGCCGCTCTGGCTCAGCGATCGCTGCATCAGATCATGAACCGTCACGTCATCGTCAATCACCAACACCGTGGGCTGCTCCGCGGATGCTAGGGCAATGGAGATAGGGATGGGAGTGGCGGCATTATCGGACGGCTCGGGCTCGGGCAGGGTCTGAACCACCACCTGGATGGGCAGCCAAATGCTAAACACCGATCCTTGCCCCAGTTGGCTGGTAACGCGGATATCACCGCCCATCATCTGGCAAAACCGTTGGCTAATCGCCAGGCCCAGCCCCGTGCCGCCATACTTACGGGTGGTGGAAGCATCTGCTTGGGTAAAGGCTTGGAAGACCCGCTGCAGTTGAGCTTCGGTCATGCCAATGCCCGTATCGCTGACCTGCAAGAGCAACCCATCGACCGATGGTCGCTCCAAATCAGAGCGATCGCTCGGGGAATCCATATCGGCAGGACGGGGCGATCGGGTCACGGTCAGGGTAATCTGTCCTTGTTCGGTAAACTTAGCGGCATTACTGAGCAGGTTGAACAGCATCTGTCGCACCTTGGTCATGTCAGCACACATGCTGCCAATCGCGGCGTCGCAGTTGACCACAAAGTGATTATGGTTTTTCTCCACCAGGGGATGAATCGTTGTTTTTACATCCTGCACCAAGTCCCAAATATCAAAGGGCTCTAAGTGCAGTTCCATACGTCCCGCTTCGATTTTAGAAATGTCGAGAATATCGTTAATCAAGTCCAGCAAATGCTTGCCAGCCCCACGAATTTTCTCTAGATCGGGGATAACATCGCTGTAGCCAAAATCCTCCGCATCTTCCCGCATCATTTCGCTGTAGCCAATGATGGCATTTAGGGGAGTGCGTAGTTCATGGCTCATGTTGGCCAAGAACTGGCTCTTGGCTTGGCTGGAGGCTTCCGCTGCATCCTTCGCCTGCCGCAGCTCCATTTCGGTGCGCTGCCGCTCTAGGGCAATGCCAGCTAGGTGGGCAGCGGTTTCCATCAGGTGCCAGTCGTGAGGGCCAGGGCTACCGGGCTGCTGGAGATAGAGGGCAAAGGTACCGAAAATATTGCCCTGGGACGACTTAATCGGAACAGACCAACAGGCCCGAAATCCATGGGCATTGGCTAGATCCTGGAAGGAAGCCCAGAGGCAATCCGCAGCAATATCCGCCACAATGACCGGGGCTTGGCGGTAGACAGCAGTACCGCAGGAGCCACTGTTGGGGCCAATGGGCAAGCCATCGACGGCGGCGAGAAAGTCGGCAGGCATGTGGGGAGCAGCTCCTGTACGCAGGCGTTGACCACTCTCATCCAGCAGGAGAATCGAGCCTAACATGGGGCGATCGCTCCGAGCTTCGATGATCTCAATCAGTAGATCGAGAACCTGGGACAGCTCGACACCCGAGGCGATCGCTTCTAGGACTTGGGTTTGGCGATCGAGGAAATTCTCGGTCTTTTTCCGTTCAGTGATATCAAAAATGACGCCGTCTAGATATTGGAGATTTTCGTGATCATCAAAAATAGCCTGCCCCTTTTCATAGACCCAGCGCAGTCCGCCATTCGCGTGAATGATCCGATATTCCAGAACATAGGGGCGATCGCCCAGGATAGCTTGGTTGACTTCCTGATGAATGTAGTCCCGATCCTCAGGATGGGTAATTTCGGTAAAGTTACGACGACGGTTCAGTAAAAAGTCCTCTGCCGGGTAGCCACAGATGTCTTCAATGGCGTCGCTTAAAAACTTCATCGTCCAGACTTGGTCATAGGCGCAGCGATAAAAGGCACCGGGGATATTATTCAGCAGGGTGCGAAACCGATTTTCACTGTCCCGCAACGCAGCCTGTCCTTCCTTCCGTCCGGTAATATCTTGCACCATACCTTCATAAAAGATCTGGCCTTGGTCATTTTCAACGGCGATCGCCTGTTCTGAAATCCAGATAAGTTGGCCATCCCGTCGCCAGACCTGGGACTCAAAATCAGATACACGTCCCGTAGCTGCTATGTGATCCACAAAGTCTTGACGGCGGTTGGGATCAACATAAAGCTGCTGACTCACATCGGTGACCTGCGTCATCAACTCCTGGGACGACTCATAGCCATAGATTTGGGCAAGGGCGGGGTTAGCGCTTAAATATCGACCATCCTGGGTGGTTTGGAAGATGCCCACCACAGCATTTTCGAAAATACTGCGATATTTTTCCTCAGCCTGACGCAGCCGCTGTTCACTTTCGGCAAGGGCCAGTTCGGCCTGTTTGCGATCGGTGATATCCATGACAATGCCGGTGAGCCGTTCGGGCTTGCCGTTACTGTCTCGCAAAAACCGCCCCCGACTGGTCAACCAGCGCAGGGTACCATCGGACAAGCGAACGCGATATTCGGAGGTGTATTCATTATGATTTTCAAAGGCTAGCTTTTCCGCCGCCTGCACCCGTTCCCGATCTTCAGGTACGAGATAAGTTAGAAAATCTTCATAGCTGCCGTGGAAGGTGCCCGGCTCTAGACCAAAGATGCTCTCTACCTCCGGTGACCAGTTTTCTTCCCCGGTGAGAATATTCCAATCCCAAACGCCCATGCCAGCAGCACTCAACGCCATGCGCTGAAGGGCTTCGCTATGTTGCAAAGCCATATCTGCTTCGCGAGTTTTCATAAACTGCCCCATTTGGTTGGCCACGGCCTGGAGCACATTCAAGGTGTCGGGGCTGGGCTGTCGAGAGCGATCGCCAAATAAAATCAAGACGCCTAGGATGCAGCCATCAACCACAATCGGTAGGCCACAGGCCGATAGCAGATTAAGCGTTTGGGCGATCGCCTTCCGCTGAAACTCAGGATCGGTGATTACATCCGCCATCCAAACCGGCTGCTCCTGTTGCCATACCTGTCCCGGTAGCCCCTGACCTGCTTCAAAGGTGGTTTGCCAAGCTGGATCCTGCACCATAGACAGGATCAGATCCGTCGGAGCCCAGACCGCCGTGCGCTGTAACTTGGTCTGGGAGGCGTCTACCTGTAAGAGTTCGCCAATGCGCCAACCTAGGGTTTCGCAAACGGTTTTCAAGACAGCCGGCCCCGCCGCTTCCAACGTGAGCGACTCGGCCAAAATCTGGGCGGTACGATACTGAGTTTCTAGACGCAGAGAACCGCGCCGTTGATCTTGGAGGTTATACAGGAAGGCGATAAACGCGTAGATTAAGACCCCGCCGACAGCGATCGCAAACCCTTTGACACCATAGGTTTTATGGATCAGCGGTTGAATTCTTGCCTCTAGACATTGCTGTAGGGCTTGGCTGGTCTGGCTCCAAAGGCGATCGCTGGCCTCCACACCCTGGTGTAGGATGGCGGCACGGGAGGCGATCGTAGATCCCGCGCCATCAATCTGCCCTTGGAGCATCGATAGGACTTGGGTGAGAGCAGCAGTGACCTCTTGAATGGCGGGGATCAAGCTGCTGTCGCGGTCTGGATTCGAGCTATGGGCCAGGGCAATGGCTAGGCCAGCGGTCAAGGACTCTAGATTATCGCTCAGAACCCCGGAGAGCATGGCCAAGCGTTCCTGATCGGCAGAGGTTACCTGAGGATGGTGGGCGATCGCTTCCACGGTGGACTGGATATCAGCCAATAACCGCTGTAGGTCAGGAATATTGAGCACCACCGCATCCATCAGGTAGTAGCTTTCTAGGTCTGAATCGAGGATGAGGTTAGAAAAATTGCCCACCTGCAGCATCAAACCCCGAATATCTCGCAGCAGGGGAGCGATCGCTGGGCTAGGGGTGGCTACTATGGGGGACGCTTCTGACTCCGTCCTCCAGTTCTGGGAATAAGTTTGCCACGCTTGCTCTAGAGCCTTGACCCGGTCAGAAACCTGAAAGGCTGCGCCATAGTCATGGTTGACGTCCTTGAGATCGGCGAAGTCTTGATCCAGTTGGGCGATGCGGGGAGAGGCTTGGACGGACAATCCTTGGAGGCGATCGCTGTCCAGCAGGGGCAGGTGATAGAGCATCTGCTCTAGGGGCTGGAGGTAGGTGTTGCCGTGGAGTTCTCGGCGGCCAAACTCAATGCGGGCATCAACTTCCGCAATGAGTTGATACACGACCACCACAAAGGGCAGCAAAAAGACGAGCAGCAAACCTATGAGGTAAACATACTGATTCTGGCGCTGTGAACCAAGGCGAGCGGTGCCGGCCTCGCCATGCTGCAATGGTTCTCCCATTCCGAAGACTCCTATCAACCACTGGATACCGGACGTGTTGCGGTCGGTGCTGACCACTATAGTTCCCTGATATATCCAGTGTGCCCTATGGATGCTCGATGGGCATCCCCATGATCGATGTCCTCTTGGCGGCTGGACTGGGGACAAGCGATCGCCTGGATAGCAGGTCAACAAACGACTTTACCAGCGTTGGCTTACGCTCCACCGGCCGATCCCTGAGCTGAATGCCAAGCAATCAGGGCATTGATCAATTCTGGTTTTTTGTCTCCAGTCTTGATGGGCAAACCTAATTTCTTGGCGCGACTCCTCAGTGTTTTTTCAGCAATATCGCTGTAGAGGTCTCGCAAGAGTGCTTCTTTTGGATCGATGGGGCGAGGGGGCGGTTGAATCGTGAGCGTGATGCTGGAGCCTTGCGTGACTTGATCACAGAGATGGGTCACCGATCGCTCAATGGACTCAACCATAGCTCGGGCTGCGTCGGTTGAGTCGTGAGGTGAGACAGGTATTCCAACCTGTTGGGTCAGGGCCTGGACAGTGTTGGCTAGGGATTCTACGAGATGACTGAGGGAGTCAATGCGATGGTCGAGGTGAGATGATGACTGCGGCTGATCAGATAAGCTACCTAGCTTTTGATCCAGCTTCTGGTCTAGTTTCTGATCGAATAGGCGAGACACGTCATCCAGAGAGATTCCAGTAGATGAGCTACCTAGTTTTTGATCTAACGTTTGCTCTAAAAGGCGAGACACATCGGCAAGGGAGAGTCCTGAAGCTGCCGTCGGAGTTGAGGAAACGGTTACAGAATCTGAGATGGAGCCGGGGGCATTCATCAGCATGTCCCATTCCTGACAAGCCACGTCAACCTGCTCATCGGTGAGATCAAACACCCAAGCCCAGAGCATCTCAACGCCTAGATCCTCCGCCACGACTACCCAGTCGGCTCCATGGATGACCTCATACTCCTTTTCATCGCCGAGGCGATCGCTGCGGCGTACCATAATGGGAATGAGGTTGCTGCCGTGGTTGCTCAGGCTCAAGCGCAGTTCTTCGTAGCGATCGCTGGTGATATCGGGGCGCGATCGCATCCCTACGGTAAAAATATGAACCTGCCCATGGCTCATTGGCTGAATTTTCAGACTTTTACGAATCAGGTTACGGCGCTCTTGATAATCATTCATGGTTCATGACGGGGTTGTGGATGGCTCACGTTAGCTTGTAGCCGAAATGCCCACCTTTTGCAAGAGTTCTTGGGCAAGACTCTCAAAAGATGCCACGGCATTTTCTACTGAGGTGCGGTCTGAAGAATTTAACTTATCCATATAGTCTAGGGCGAAGAGCGGACAGCCATTGTCCTGGGACTTGGAAATAACATTCAGTCGCGGCACCCAGCTTTCTTCACTGAACATGGAGACCTGATCGCCTCCTGGTATACGGTTGAGGCGATCGTGCAATTCTTCCACCATGGTGCGGTTGAAGGTGCGTGATGAGCGATCGTACATGCTGACAGCAATGCCCACAATCGGCAATGGCGTTTCCCGAAACTGATCCACTTCTTCTACCTGGGTTAGCACATATTCCAAAGCGCGGATCGGATAGGGCGAAAGCTGGGTAGGCACCAAGACCCCTGCGGATGCCATCAGGGAAATTTTGTTGACTTTACCGAAGGAGGGTGGCGGATCGATGAGCACAAAGTCATAGCCGTGATTTCTCAGCTTTTTCTCTAGGATGCGATCGCCGTCGATGAGCTGAACTAACTGATTTTCCATGTGGCTCAGGCGAATATGGGATGGAATAATATCCAGCACCACATCACCCCAGCGTTTCTGTAGGGTCACGGATTCGACCGTCACCCTGGGATCGGTGAGCAGGTGGGTAATATCTTGGCGACCGAGCTTTTCCACATCTTCTAGGGGATCGATGCCCAGTCCTGTGGTCAGGTTGGCCTGGGCGTCAATGTCAATCAGCAGCACCCGCTTGCCCAGATGGCTGAGGGCAGCAGCTAGGTTAATGGTGAGCGTTGTTTTGCCAACGCCGCCTTTGTTGTTGAATACGGTGATAATCATAGATTTTTGGGGAGGATCAGTGGGCAGCTTGGGCAGTTGAGACAGGGGTTGACCTGCGGACAGCAGATGAAGAACATCGGGTTCATCGGAAAGTTGGGCGATCGCTTTCACTAAACGGCGATGTACTTGGCGATGGCTGTTCCAAAAAACGTCCATGACGCGATCGCAGTTACGCCGCCACAGCAAGGAGCCCAGTAGACGATAGTCCTTGTAGAGCTGATCGCGGCTAAAGGTCCAAAGCGCATGGATCGCCTCTCCATCGTTATAGAACAGCTTGAAGTGATGACCGTTAGTCAATAGACCCAGGACGGTGCCCGAATCGCGCAAATAATACCGCAGTTGCCAGCTCGTATGGGCGATGGATTTGGACGGTGCCTTGGCTTCGATAATCAAATAGTGGCAGTAGGGCGCAGTTTTCTGAACTTTGACCAAAAAATCGACCCGCCGTTTACCAAAGGGGGCTTGCTGAACTAAATCCTGGCTTTTGTAGCCCAACAGTTCCAGCAGGGGCAGCAAAACCTGATCTTCTAGGGCTTTCTCAGATGTGCAGTCGTCTACCCGATCGAGCAAGACCATCCATTGTTGTTGAAAGTCGTCCAGAGTACCCATAGCCAGCGATCGCCCCACACATCCCATGCTTAATCCTGGCATAGACCAGAACGGGGATCAAGCGATGGATCAGGCTAGTCCTCTGCCGAAGATCAGGCGAGAGTTCCCTTCCACTACACCGGCGGTAGCTCTAGGGCAATGGCTCCCAAACTGCCTTTGCGAAAATCATTCAGCAACTGCCGTGCTGCTCGTTCGCGATCGCCCTGGTAACGCTCTATCCCCAAATTTTCTAGATAACTTTCCCCCGTCAAACCCTGTACCTCGACACCGTAGCGGGTTTTGAGTACCTCCGGATTGGCCCCACCTGGCCGGTCGGCCAAGTCCCACAGCAAGTCCACCAACGATGACGCCACCCGCTGATTGTCGTAGGAGGCGTCACCAATGTCGTCACAAATGGCTAGCTTCAACGCTGCCTTCTGATCCGATAAGAGCGACGGCAGCACCCCCGGCGCATCCAGCAATTCCAGTTCTTCCGAAATCCGCACCCAGCGCAGTTGACGGGTCACCCCTGGCCGTCGCGCACTGGTAACAACGCGCTTATTCAGCAGACGGTTGATCAAGGCCGATTTACCCACATTGGGAAAGCCAATGGCCACCGCCCGCACCGGCCGAGGCAACATGCCGCGATCGCGTCGGCGTTGATTCATGGCTGTGCCAGCCACCTTGGCCGCCTGGGCCAGTTGGGCAATGCCTTTACCGTGCTGGGCATTGGTGAAAATCGCCACCTGTCCCTGCTGCTCAAACCAAGTGGCCCACTGCTGCCGCACCTCCGAGGGAATCATATCTTCTCGGTTCATCACCAGTAAGGCCTCGCGGCTGCCAATCCAGTTGGCAACGTTGGGGTGATGGGTGGATAGCGGAATCCGAGCGTCACGTACCTCCAGCACCACATCGACGCGCTTCAATTGTTCGGCCAGGGCCCGTTCGGCTTTGGCGATATGTCCGGGATACCATTGAATCGGTGGGGAACTCATGGGATTGTGTCACTCGAATAAAACAATGCGGGCAAGCCAGCATCTTGCATCTTGCCACAAGACCTGGGTGGAAAGCGATCGCTTCCCAAATGGCCGCTAGTCTCATCATGACAGCTTGTCTAGTCCGCTTGTGCAACTACAATCAGGCCTTGATACCTGGCTCTGCCTTGGCTGCATCGTTCCATAGGGCCGTACTCAGATAGCGTTCTCCCGCACTGGCCGCGATCGCGACGATGTGGGCCTGGGGCGATCGCTTTCCGAGCTGCAGGGCCCCATAGACCACCGCCGCCGTGGAAATGCCGGCCATGATCCCCTCTTGCTCTGCTAATTGACGACCCAGCTCATAGGCTTGTTCATCGCTCACCTGCAGGATCTCGTCGATCAAATCAACCCGTAAAACATCGGGAATGAACCCAGCTCCGATGCCTTGAAGATCATGACGACCGGCGGGTTGTCCGCTCAGGACGGCACTGGTTGTAGGTTCTACGGCAACCATTTGAATCTCTGGCTTTTGACGTTTGAGGTAACATCCCGTTCCCGTCAGCGTGCCGCCTGTGCCCACCCCGGTGACCAGGATATCGAGTTGCCCATCCGTATCCTCCCAGATCTCAGGGCCGGTAGTTTCGTAATGAATTTTGGGATTGGCAGGATTGCTAAACTGCTGGGGAGAAAAGGCATGGGGGATGGTGGCCAGGAGTTCATTGGCACGGGCGATCGCTCCAGCCATGTCCAAGGCAGCGGGGGTGAGAACAATCTCGGCACCGTAGGCGCGGACAATCTGCTGTCGTTCGCGGCTCATATGCTCGGGCATGGTCAACACCAGGCGATAGCCTTTGGCTGCACAGACCATAGCTAGGCCAATGCCGGTATTGCCCGACGTGGCTTCGACAATCGTGGAGCGCCCCGGTGTAATTAAACCGCTGTCCTCCGCCTCCCGAATCATACTGATGGCAATCCGATCCTTGATGGATTTGGCAGGGTTCATGCCCTCTAGCTTGACCCAGATGGTAGCGTCACAGTCCCAAGCGGCGGACAAGCGCTGCAGTTTGACCAAGGGGGTATGGCCAATGATTTGAGTAATATCGCTGTAGATTTTCATAGCTGGATTAGGGATGGGCGGATGGGGTGGGGCGCACTACAGCATCAGCCACAGGAAGCCTCCGGTCAAGCTGGCCATCAGGGTGATGTGGGGCAGGTTGCTGAGGAAGGGGCGTTGGGTGATGCGCAGCAGGGGATAGAGGCTGAAGGCAAAGGCGGAAAGCAGGGTCACTTCCTGTAGAAATACGGCGACGTCCATGCTCCACACGAGGGTTGGTAAGCGATCGCCCCCATATCCCAGGGTGCGGGCTAGGACGGGTAGTGCCTGCCCAGCTTCGGTAATGGCTGCGGGTACATAGTGGGCTAGGTTAGCGGCTAGGGTCAGAGGTAGGTAGGCATAGACCACGGGCAGAAAGCCAGGCTGTTGGGGATCGAGCCAGCGGGTGACTTGGTGGGTCGCGAGGATCAGGATGGCGGGAATGCTCAACAGCCCTAACACCACCGGCAGGCTTTGCAGCAGATGGGCAGCATCTAAGGGCATGGGGTGGCCCAGCCAGCCAAGAATCTTGGGCGACTGATGCATGAAAACGCCGCCCAGCAGGAGCAGCAACAGGGCGGCCTCGGCCCACAGCCCTTGATGATCTTCCAGTAGGTCTGTGGCGGGGAAGCGGAAATTGACCTGAATGGAACGGTGGGGACAGGCCTTGAGGCAGGTCATACAGAGCACACAGTTGCGGTTGTCCTTAAGCTGGGCAGGGTGGGAATAGATGGGACAACCGCCGGTGGCCTGTCCTTCGTTGGGCAAGGCATCGCTGAAGGTGGCGGGTACAACGCCGCTGCCCTTGAAACAGCCAAAGGTGCTGCATTGGCTGCCGCAAACTTGCTGACTGGCCCGTAGTTCCACCATCGATAGCTTGGCAAACATGCCGTTCATGCCGCCGATGGGGCAGAGATAGCGACACCAAAGCCGGCGCTCGTAGATCAGACTACAAATGACCGCTCCGGCAGTGATCGCCACCAGCAGCCAGGAGGATAGGTAGGCGGTATGGGGTAGATCCCACAGTTTTTCCCACAGATAGATTAGTAAAAAACCAGCGAAGAGGATCCATGCTCCCCAGCGTTCCATCCATTTAGTGGGCCAGGGGCGCAGTTTTCTGGGCCAAATCCACAGGGATAGGCTACGTGTCCATTCCCCGACAATCATAAAGGGACAGACGGCACACCAGAGCCGTCCCACGAAGGCAAAGAAAAACAGATAGAACGGCCACCACCAAGCCCAGAATAAATTCAGGGTGATGCTATCGTCACGGCCTTGGGGGCCAAGGTAGCCGAGGATCGTGACCGGGACAAACACCGCCATCATCATCAGCCAAAATCGTTCGGGCCACCAGTTGCTTAACAGAAATTGTCGTAGCCAGGGAAATTGTTCGAGTAAGTCAACTCGGAAGGCATTCTTAGACGATTGCACAGACCACAGTACCTGCTCAGGAATAACGGCTTGACCAGGCGATGTCATGGCCACAGCCCGGTCTAAAATACCCGCTAGTTCTACTAAGTTGCCGGGGTAGGGATAGCTGATCAGCCGTCGCAGTTCGGCTTGTTCAACATCAATGCGATCGCGCCCTTGATGCTGGCTAGCTTGACTGAGAAAGTGATGCACAAAGTCGGGAATATCAGCTTTTCGCTGTGATAAGGAAAATAATTTAATATCGTGGTAGTCACAGACCTCACAGGATAGACTGCGGGGACTGGACAGAATCAGTCGTACCCAGGACTGTTGGTTAGGGTCGCTAGGTGCGGTTGTTGCTGGAGAGGTGCCGGGATTGCGGATAAACAGACCAGTTTGGGAATAGTGCAGCAAGCGATCGCGATCGCTGGAGCTGAGTACGTGAACCTGATCGATCAAGAGAGTTCCTTGCTCCAACAATTCCAATATGCCCAGGGTTTCTCCCTCTTTCCCAAAAATGGCATGGGTTTGGGGTACACCAGATTCATCAGTCGGCAGTTGGGTACAATCAAGCTCTGCAAAGGGGCGATCGCTGAGGCGAGATTGATGGTGAATGACGCTAGCGATAAAGGTTTTGCCACTGCCGGCCGGTGCTTTCAGAATAACCGGCTTCAGATCAGTCGCCGCCTTGGCCACTTGTTTGCGTAGGGCTTGGCTGGCCTTACTGGTGCCGATAATCTGCGGCTGGGCAGGGATGGGGTGGAGGTAGTCTTGGAGCCCTTGAATGCGAGTTTCTTCCCAGGTCACCCGTTCGGCAAAGTGAGCTAGATCCTGGGCTAGGAGTTGGCTAATGATGCCATGAATATCTGGATAGTCTTGGGTAAGACTAGCAAAATCACTCTGGCTGAGAAACCAAATTTCGCTAGGGCAGAGGGTGCTAGCACTGGTTTGGTAGGACGCCTCTGCCTCGGCTTGCATCATAGGCATATAGCCAAACAAGTTGCCGGCACTGCGATAGAGAATATGGGTGTGACCAATGGGCGATCGCCGATAGAGTTCCACGGTGCCCCATTTAACCAAGTAGAGCCCCGCCGGGGTTTGACCTGCCTGGTAGATGTCTGTATCCACCGCCAGGGTAAATTTGACTAGGCAACGAGCGATCGCTTGCAGAGCTGCATCCGGCAGCGTACCCCAAAGCCGGTGAAAACTCAGCCAGTCCCGGCGCTCTGCCTCAATGGATGGGGTAGGCGGCGTGGAGTTACGATGGGTTCCTAAGGGAACCGAATCAGACATCATGCTTTGGGAAGTCAGCGCCCCAGTATTCATACCATTTTCTACGTACAGGTTTGCTCCTCACCACAGTACCTGCTGAATTCGTCCTTCACCCATCCCTGCCACAAATCTCTACAGACCATCGTGAAACGGGTTATGGCAACAGCGTGGCGAACATGGTTGGGGTAGCGTGAACGTCCGACGCTGAGTAGGTCGGGCTGGTTAGCTTCGCTAACACGCCGCCCCCAACACGGATGCCGTTATGCTGTGAGAACGTCTGAGGCGGAAGTAACCCGCCTAGTTGCTAAGGCAGGAATCCTTATGTATCCTGGAAGCTCTTTTCGTTTTTCTATCTTCGTTCTTCTGTCTTGCGGTACTAGGCAGTTTTAGCTTCCGGTGCTGCACCAAAGATGCGATCGGTGAGCTGCACGTACCATGCTGCCGCCTGCACTTGGATAATATAGGCCATGGCAATAATCAAGGCGATTTCTGAACCCTGCTCTCGCCCAAAAGCCGTCATGGCGATCGCCAACGCAATCGACAGGTTACGCATGACGGTACCGTAGACCAAGGCTATAGCATCGCCGCGCTCAAAGAAATATTTGCCGACCAAGGTGCTCAGGATAAAGTTGCCGCCGTAGAGAATTCCTAACGGTATCAGGAAGGACAACAGCATGACGGGATTAGACAAAATATCCTGAGCCTTGAGAGCCATGGCAACAAACACAATTCCAAGAACACCCAGGGTTGAGAAGGCGGGAAACTTTTGCTTCAGGGATTTGTTGTACTTATCCATGCCCACAAGGCGCACGATCAGGAGACGGGTGATGACTCCGAGAATCATGGGCAGAAATACAATGATAATAATCTGGGTAAAAATGCTGCTGAGGGGAATTTCTACCGCCGCACCCATTAGCCACTTTGCATAAAACGGTGTTAGAACAGATCCAAGGATTAACCCCACAACCGTCATTTTCACCGCTGCCGTGACATTTCCCTTAGCAAATCCTGTCCAGGAAATAGTCATGCCGCTGGTGGGCAGTAAGGATGCCAGCAAAAGTCCTAGGGCAACCAAGGGGCGATCGCTAAAGAATAGCTTACCCATGCCAAAGGCAAAGAAGGGAACAATGCCAAAGTTGATGAACTGGGTAAGAGCCTGAACTTTGTAGTCTCCCCCGGAAAACACCTTCTGGACTTGCAGGTTGATCATCATGGGATAAACCATCAGAAAGGTGAGGGGAATGATCAAGGCTTTTAGGGGAGCTGGATCAGCGATCGCCCCCACAGCAATGCCGGCCACCATGAAGGCTGGAATAGACCAAGTCAGATATTTCTGGAGGAATCCAAGAACGTTCCACACGATCGGCTGTCTCCTGATTAAATACGAGTAACTTAAACTAGAGCGATAAAAATGAGCGATCGCTGCTACAGGGGCGATTGAGCAGCGATGGTTGCAAAGATTTAGGAAGCCGGCGTCAGCACGGCTGCTTCTAGGCGACCCATGACAGCTTGCATAGTTTGACTGGCTTCCAAGGCAATTTCCTTAGCTCTCGGACTATGGATCATCAAAAACATCATCAGGGGATCAATGGCAGAAACTTCGACTCGGCCATCATCATGCTCTTGAACAACTACATTACAGGGATACAAAACGCCTGCCTTATCGTCGGTTTGCAGCATTTGGTAAGCCACCTGAGGATGACAGGCACCTAAGATTCTGTACTGACGAAAATCAATATCGAGCTTTTTCTTAAAAGCGCCTTGAACATCAATTTCGGTCAACACTCCCATCCCTTCAGCTTTTAGCGCTTCGGTGACCAGGGCGATCGCCTCATCAAAGGAGACGGGCAAGACCTTACTAAAGTGATACATAAATCCTCTCAATGGATAGTGGAATCTCTAGAGAACCCATGGCCAAGCAGTTCCGCTAGATACCCTGCGCCGATGCCATGCATAGCACCGTAGCTTCATTTATAACTATATAGTAGTTTATTGATGAATAGCAAGAAAGCGATCGCCGTCTTGTACCAGGCGTTGCTAAATGCAGGCATGAAATCAGACTGTGAGCACTTTGCCCACCCCGTCTTGTGCATGAAGGGTGATTGGGAGCGAGACACTCACGGTTCGCTAGCGCCCATCATCTTGCGATTCAGCCACGCCTTGTAACAGACTCGCAATCTCTTGTTGCACAACCCAACTCACAGGTTGACAAAAGCGGAATAATTCCGTAAATTCATTTTATAACTATAAAGTTATACAACTAATGCAAGGTGATCCCTGTGAGAGGTTGTGCCCCTCTGGAAAAAGCTAGCGGTGTAGGCTCAGCAATCCCCAGTAAGGCTGTAGGTTACCTCCCAGGGCGATCGCCCTATATGTTTATTCACCGGAGAACTAGGTAATGGCACATGTTGTGGTCATTGGGGCTGGATTGGGCGGACTACCGGCAGCGTACGAACTGCGGCATTTGCTGCCCAAGAGCGATACCGTCACGTTGATTTCCAACGAACCGAACTTTACGTTTATTCCGGGGTTGATTCAAATTGCCCTGGATCTAAAGCCTATCGACCATGTCCAGCTCGACCTCGTGCCCCTGGCCCACCGCCATGGTCTCAACCTCATCCTCGGCGCAGTCACCGCCCTCGATCCCGATCGGCGGCAGGTGACCGTCAAGGATCAAACCCTTGACTACGACTATGTCTTGATTGCCACGGGGGCATCCCTAGCGTTTGATTTGATCCCCGGTCTGGGGCCCCACGGTGGCTATACCCAATCGGTCTGTACGCCGTCCCATGCCTTAGCAGCCCGTGAGGCCTGGCTTAAATTTCTAGATCAGCCCAGCGGCCCGCTTGTCGTTGGGGCAGCGCCAGGCGCAGGTTGCTTTGGCCCTGCCTATGAATTTGTGCTGATGGCAGAGCATGAACTGCGCAAGCGAGGTCTACGAGACCAAGTCGAGATTGTTTATATCACCGCCGAGCCCTATGTGGGGCATTTGGGAGTCTCGGGGGTCAAGAATGCTCGGGAATATACCGCCGACCTCATGGAGCAGCGCGGGGTCAAGGTTATCGACAATGCGGTGATTCAAACAGTGACCCCTGATGCGGTGCTGCTCGCCGATGGGCAACGCATCCCCTTTGGCTACTCGATGATCTTGCCTGCCTTCCGAGGCGTGGAGTTTATCCGCCAGGTGCCAGGCTTAGCTGACGAAAAAGGCTTTATTCCCATTCTCCCCACCCAACGCCACCCAGAGTTTGCGCATATTTATACCGTTGGCGTCAGCATCAAACTGGCCCAGCCCGATGTCACGCCCGTTCCCATTGGAATGCCCAAAAGTGGGCAAATGACCGAAGCCATGGCCACCGCCGCTGCCCACAATATTGCGGTTGACCTAGGCGCGATTAAGGCACCGCAGATCATTCCTACTCTAGATGCGCTGTGCTTTGCGGAGTTTGGCGACACGGGCATTGCCTACATCGCCGCGCCGGTGATTCCTGATCCAGCAACCGGCAAGCGGCGATCGTCCTATGCGATGCGCGGGCCGTGGATTGTCTGGGCCAAGGCAGCCTTCGAGGAATATTTCATGATCAAAATGCGCCAAGGCGTAGGCATGCCCTGGTTTGAAAAATTAGGCTTGCGAACGCTCTTTGGGTTGAGGTTGCTCAAGTCAGTGCCGCCCGATCCCAGCAAGCTAGCCAGTACCTAACGGGCAAGCATGGTGAGCCAGACCTAGCACCTGTGTTCACCGTTCCAGATGGCATCACGGCTGATAGCGATCGCGCCCCGATCACAACCGATCGCGCCCCAATCACCACTCTTTAAGGGAGAAACCTAGTATGAGTACCCATGTGTTGACTCAACACCTCCACACCCACGACATCACCATGATGACCAATGTGACCAGCCTGACGGTTCATGGTACCAAGGTGTCTCGATTGGGCGATGGGACGAATCAGGCAACATCTGCCTCAGTTTATATCGACTTTGCGGTGAAGCATCCTAGCCACGGCTCCGATCTAGATAATACGGAAGAGGTGAGTTTCATTCTCCAGCCCGACGACGCCGTACAGCTTGGTCTACTGTTGGTCAGTATGGGATTGGGCAGCATCACCCCCGAGGCGATCGCTGCCATCACGACCCGCCTGCACCAGCTAGAGAGCGAAGCATGATCATAAATTGGTGGTAATGGCAGCCACTGGGCAGGTGGGGATACATTGCTCGCATACCACACAGCGCGATCGCGTGAAAGTGAGCTTAAAGGATTGAGGATCGAGGGTGAGGGCTTCCGTGGGGCAAACGCCTGTGCACAATCCGCAATGCACGCAGACCTGATCATCAATGACAATTTCGCGACTGGAACTCGAAACCCCAATATCGTAGGACTGCATCCATTCCAGAGCCGCCTCAAGCTGGTCAATATCCCCCGATAGCTCCACCACCAAGGTTCCCACCTGATTGGGAGCCACTTGCGCACGGATGATATTGGCCGCCACGTTAAATTCTTTGGCGAGACGATAGGTGATCGGCATATGCACCGATCGCTTCGGAAAGGTGAGCGTGACTCGTTTTTTCATAGGGCTGTCCCATCCTCTAGTCCCAGTTGGAGATCACTCCGGCTGGGATTTTTATGTCTGGTTCCTAGGGCGATCGCCTGAGACCATGTTCCTGACTCGTTTAAAGATACCGTGAATTCATAGGACAGTCGTCGATCCATGGAAAGCCAAAAGAACGAATTTACGTAATTTCAGCGATCGCGATGGTAAAGAGTTTACGAGCAAGCTACTTAATAGGTGGCTGTATAAAAATCCACTGTTTAGAATGGAACAGCCGAAACGACACCACCGTGAGACCGCCATCGACAGACCTCTACTGCCCCTACTAAGACAACCGCACCACTCGATGGCCCCCATGGCAACAGTGGGGAGTCATCCTATCCATCTCGTCTCTTCACGTCGGATAAGCGATAGCTTATTTTTAATCGACCTCTGTCTACTCGGGAAGCGCAATCGCTGCCTATTTAATGTCTGCCTATCTATGCAAGGAGAACATTCATGCGCATATTAGTTACAGGTGGAGCTGGCTTTATTGGCTCCCATCTCATTGACCGACTCATGGGAGAAGGACATGAGGTTATCTGTCTAGATAACTTTTATACCGGGCATAAGCAAAATATCCTGAAATGGATGGGAAATCCCTACTTTGAGCTGATTCGCCACGACATCACCGAACCGATTCGCCTGGAAGCCGATCAAATCTATCACCTCGCCTGTCCGGCTTCGCCCATCCACTATCAGTACAATCCGGTTAAAACCATCAAAACCAATGTAATTGGTACCCTGCATATGCTGGGTCTAGCTAAGCGGATTAAGGCCCGGATCCTCTTGGCTTCTACCTCAGAAGTCTATGGCGATCCAGAACTGCATCCTCAGCAGGAAGACTACTGGGGCAATGTGAACCCCATCGGCATCCGTAGCTGCTACGACGAAGGTAAGCGGGTTGCCGAAACCCTGTCGTTTGACTATCATCGCCAGAATAATGTGGATATTCGAGTGGCGCGTATTTTCAACACCTACGGCCCGCGCATGTTGGAAAATGATGGTCGAGTAGTCAGCAACTTTGTGGTGCAGGCGCTGCAAGGGAAGGCCCTAACGGTGTATGGAGAAGGTAGCCAAACCCGTAGTTTTTGCTATGTGTCAGACCTCGTCGATGGTCTCATTCGCCTGATGAACGGTAACCACATTGGCCCAGTCAATCTAGGCAATCCTGATGAATATACTATTCTAGAGCTAGCTCAAACGATTCAATCCATGGTGAATCCTCACCTGGAAGTACAGTTTAAGCCCTTGCCCCAGGATGATCCCCGTCGCCGTCAGCCAGATATCACCCGAGCCCGCACGTGGCTGGGCTGGGAACCCACCATTCCGCTCAAGCAGGGGCTAGATATGACAATTTCAGACTTCCGAGCCAGGCTGCTGGCTGAAGGCAATGATCTACCAACCCCTGGAACTGAGACCCTAGCCACGCCTGTTGGGTCATAGCTGGTTAAGCGATCGCTCATCTGGGAGCTAGCTACTGATTGAGATTCATAGCCCAAACTATACGTTTTTGAGAGGGTTTACCTATGCGTGTTTGTGTCATCGGAACTGGATATGTGGGTTTGGTGACTGGGGTGTGCCTAGCCCACGCCGGGCATCATGTCATCTGCGTAGACAACAACGAAGAGAAGGTCAAGCTGATGCAGGCTGGCCAGTCGCCCATTTATGAGCCAGGGCTGTCTGACCTCATGCAAGCGGCGATCGCCTCCCAACATATCCAGTTCACGAGTGATTTGGCGGCTGGGGTCTCCCATGGGGAAGTTCTCTTTATTGCCGTGGGAACGCCGGCCCTGCCCACCGGGGAAAGCGATACCCGCTACATCGAATCCGTGGCTCGGGGCATTGGCGCTCACCTCGACCAAGACTATAAGGTGATTGTCAACAAGTCCACCGTGCCCATTGGTTCGGGCGACTGGGTGCGTATGATTGTGTTAGATGGAGTCAATGAGCGGCGGAAGGCGGCTAATGGCGGCGATAACGATGCAGCACCCCTAGCGGTAGACTTTGATGTGGTCAGCAACCCCGAATTTCTCCGGGAAGGGTCTGCCATTTATGACACCTTCAACCCCGATCGCATTGTTCTTGGCAGCAGCAGCGATCGCGCCGTTGGCATCATGAAAACGCTCTACGATCCGATCGTGCGCCGTGAACTGGCTGACGACAAATCCCTACCGCCTGTCCCCGTTTTGGTCACCGACATCAGCTCGGCAGAAATGGTGAAATATGCGTCTAACGCATTCCTAGCAACCAAAATCAGCTTCATCAACGAGGTCGCCAACATTTGCGATCGCGTCGGTGCTGATGTCACCCAAGTTGCCAAAGGCATTGGTCTAGATTCGCGCATTGGCAGCAAATTCCTGCAGGCGGGCTTAGGCTGGGGTGGATCGTGCTTTCCCAAAGATGTATCGGCTCTGATTCATACTGCCCATGACTATGGCTACGAGGCAGAAATCCTCAAGGCAGCGGTGAATGTGAACGAACGGCAGCGGTTGTTGACGGTGGAAAAACTTCAGCAGGTGCTCAAAATCTTAAAAGGAAAAACCATTGGCCTACTAGGGCTGACCTTCAAACCCGACACCGACGATATGCGGGATGCACCGTCTCTGAAGATGATTGAGGCTCTCAACCGCCTAGGGGCCAAGGTGAAAGCCTATGATCCGATTGTCTCTCAGAGTGGCCTCAGTTCTGGCTTAAGCGGTGTGATCGTCGAAGCCGATGCAGAATTCCTCGCCGATGGCTGTGATGCATTGGTGCTGGTCACCGATTGGAAACAGTTCCAAGGGTTAGACTTCGCCAGAATGGCCAAGCTAATGAATAACCCAATCATCATTGATGGACGAAACTTTCTCGATCGCAAGGCATTGGAACAACTCGGCTTCCAATATGTGGGCATTGGCCGTTAGTTGACGAGCTAAGCGTTCATAAACCTAAAGATTGGGGCGGGCATCAGCTCGCCCTTTTTATTGTTCTCCTGGTTTGAACCGACATTCCACTTGACCCGCCACAGATAACATCTTGATCTAAAGGAATCACCTCTCGGCGATCGGGTGCAAGCGGGTTATGATGTTGGCGGCAATTGGTCGTGTAATTCTGGCTTAACATCGGCGACTTTAGCCAACACGGCTTCATAGCTTGTTCGATCCCCACGGCTTGCGCGCTCTTGCAAATATCCTTCAGTCGTTAATGCTGAAATTTTCTCGGCACCTGCCAGCGCAATCAACCGAGGTGAGCTAGACGTTAAAATGCACTTACGCTGGACTAAATTTAGCTTCTGGCCACAATTCATTTATTTCATCTGCTTGTTGCTGGGCGTTAAAACACTCCCATACAATGCCATTAACATCAGTGTCTTGACTAAACTCTGAAGCAGATGAGTCTTCCCAGCCTAAATGACGTAACTCTCCAGGCTTGCATGTTGCATCTTGTCGGACAGAAAAATTAAGTGAATCTGTTCTCCATAAGGCGTATTCATTTGCGACAAAAGAACAAGGCTCTACTCCTAAACGGATAGTGTAATCTTTAATGGTTTCTTCTATTTTGTTTGTAGCAATTGCTATGTGTAACTTTTTCATTGATTCTCCTTGTGTATTCTAACGGTTTGGGTCAGCAGTTGCAAGAGACTTTGCAACAACACAAAGCGGTTTCAGTCAATCCGCTGCACTCGAATTGTTATACTGCTCTGGATTTCCAACACTACTGCTCAGATTTAAGCTTTGGATTGCTTGATTCCGAAGTTTCACACCTACAATGAATTCTACAATCCTAGCTTCAATCTTCTCCCGATTATCCTTTTTCTCTACATGAACTTGTAGTAACTTAGCTATTCGAATTACATCATCTTTTAAGCGAATACGTGAATCGCTCTTTAATAATTTATGGGCTTCTTCTCGACTTGTTATTTCCTGAAGCTGCTCAATAATTGCCTGTAAATCTTCTTCTAATGCACCTTTAAATACTTTTTCTTTTTGTTGAGCTTCGGATAAAAAGCCAAGCTTTAATTCACCGCTCAAAAACTGCTCGTATTCCTCTTCACTAATCTCATCGAGAAACTTCAAAAAAGCCTGTAACACCTTCCTGGTTTTCTGAAGATCAGCCATCGGTTTTCTCCAAAAACTCATCAGTTAAAAAGGCTAACTCTTCCTGGATATTTTCATAAGTTTTCCCAGAAACTTCCTTCAAAACAACAGGAATACCATACTCTGGGGCATCAGCATAAATAGTTTTGTTGTCCCTAACATATGTTTTCCAAGTTGGAACATCTGAATTAATGATTTGTTGAATGTATTCTCTTTGCTTAGATATAGGACTGCCATCTTTAAATGAAACCATTGTAAATATAACACCTATTATCTGGGGTGCAGCGCAACGAAATTGCTCATTGCCTGAGTCTTTCACATATTTATTATAAGTACCAACAAGGTCATCTATATGTTTACGCAATTGTTCAATGCCCAAAGTTGATAGATAATCCGGTTTCGTAGGAACTAGGATACAGTCACTAGCTATTATGGCGTTCTTTGTCACAATATTAAAATTAGGAGGACAATCAATCAAAACAAAATCGTAGCTACCAGCAGACAAACTTTGCAAGCCCTGCCGTAATCGTGAATAAACCCGTAAATAGTTATTTCTTAAATCTCGCTCTGTTCCACCCACAAGACGAGATGCTAAATCCAAATCAACATTTATTAGTGCTAAATGAGAACAAATTATATCTACCTTTCCCTCAATATTCAAATTTACTCTATCTGGACTGACTATGAGGCTTGATAAATCTAAGTCGCCATCTTTATCAATAAATGCGTCGTACCAATTTTTGATGGTTTTACCCTTTTCAAATTCACTTTTCCATTGTTCAACGGTGTAAAAAGAGAAGGTTAAACTAGATTGAGGATCAAGATCAATCATTAAAATTCTCTTACCCTGAAGTGCAAGACTAGCTGCTAAATTGGCTGTAATCGTGGTTTTGCCAACCCCACCTTTATAATTAATTATAGATATGGTTTTCATGACAACTCCTTAGACTTTTATTCGTGATGGCGGCATCAAAACTCACTTTCATATTGCCGTGAGATTGGATGTTCGCATTGTTACTGACCCCAACAGTGTACCTTCAGGTATGTCTCCATCGAGGGCTAAACAGTATAACTATTGTTTATACTGAATACCTCCCTTTTGATCTGCATAACACCCCCACAAGGATGATTAGCCAGACTCCGACTATAGTATTATCTCCCCCAGAGAGGATTAGGCTGAAAGTTGTCTGCATAATCTACACTACTTAGGGTGTTATACAGATCTTGGTCAGCCTATACACTTAACATAGGGTGATTATGTATACTTATGTCACATAATACTTCCATTTCAGGGTGTTGCACGACTAGCTTCAGACAATCTTCACGATCAGCACAGGATCAATATATGCAATTTAGTACATAAGTTCTAGGCGGACTAAATCCGCCGCCGCTCAAGCGATTGCACCCCCACCAACAAGCAGAAGAGCGATCGCTCTGTTTCTTTGAAGACGACGCCATCTTGGTGCAGACGGGCTGAGTCTATGGCTGCTCTATCTATACGGCTTACCTAAAAGCACAATGCTGACAGACTGAGAACCTCCAGAGTGATTTAGCTTTGACCTAGATACAGATAAGATTATGACGACACATTCATGGATTTATGTTGAGCAATTAAACCCTGAATCATTGCACCAACAGGACGACGACCATAAGACCAATCAATGCGCGATCGCTGTCCATCAGGAAATACAAGGGTATAGTCAACAGCGGTTGCCAGCGTTGCAACCTTATAGGCAGTTACTCTCATTCCCTTAGAAAGCATCTTCAAATCTTTATACCGTGCCACTTGGGGTTTGTTGTTTCGAAACTCAATCAGACCTTGCTCATAGAGTAAAATCTGATGCTTACTTTTCTTCCACGCATAGGCTATAAAGCTTGCCGCCCCAATCAAGCTCATGATTATATATATAGACAACACCAGTGGTATCCAGTCCATAGCGGTGTCGTCAGAACGAACATCACTATCAGCAGTTACCATTGCAACCCACATGAAAAATCCAGGTAAAAGACAGAGTACACTGAGCAGGAACCATCGTACTAAATCGTTGCGGGCTGGCTTAGTGTGTAACAACAGACTGCCTAGGTTTTCGCGTTGTGCGAGGGACTGAGCCGTGTCTAAGAGGTTAGGAGATAGCATGATGGTAGATTGCAAAATAACAATACTGCTGAATTCGAATGACTGAACTCTAAAAAATATTGTACAGCAGGTGCAGCCATGGATACTGTTCAGGCACCACAGATGCGATCGCCTCCCATACCCACATCCTATTCCCAGTTCTAACAATAAATGCAGGTCAACCCCAAAGGAGCTAACCTGCATTGACTTAGATAGAAAAGAACCTACCTAGGACGGCTAAGTATGGAAGAGTTCCACACCCGTCGCCCTCATAGGAATTGCTCGACTAGACCACAATCGTCTTCTTCGGGCTAGCAGACAGTTCACCCTTTGCATACTTAGCAGCAAAGTCATCCAAGGAAACTTGCTTGATCTTGGATGCATTACCAGCAGTACCAAATGCTTCATAGCGCTCCAGACACACCTTTTTCATGTAGGTGATGGAAGGCTTCATGAAGTGGCGAGGGTCGAAGTTCGAGGGATCCTTCGCAGCAGCTTCCCGGATAGCAGCGGTGATCGCCAAGCGGTTGTCGGTGTCGATGTTCACCTTACGCACACCGCTCTTGATACCCTTTTGGATTTCTTCGATGGGCACACCGTAGGTTTCGGGGATGTTGCCGCCGTATTGGTTGATCATGTCCAACCATTCTTGGGGCACAGAAGAGGATCCGTGCATCACCAAGTGGGTGTTAGGTAGACGAGCGTGGATTTCAGCAATGCGGCTGATAGCCAAGATTTCGCCGGTCGGCTTGCGGGTGAACTTGTAAGCACCGTGGCTGGTACCGATCGCTACTGCGAGGGCATCCACTTGGGTACGTTCTACAAATTCAACAGCTTCATCAGGATCGGTCAGCAGTTGATCTTTGCTGAGGGTTCCTTCAAATCCGTGACCGTCTTCCTTGTCACCTTGACCGGTTTCTAGGGAGCCGAGGCAGCCTAGTTCACCTTCAACACTCACCCCAACGGAGTGAGCAACTTTCACCACTTCAGCCGTGACATCGACGTTGTAGTCAAAGCTAGCGGGGGTTTTAGCATCAGCTTCCAGGGAGCCGTCCATCATGACGCTGGTGAAGCCATTGCGAATAGCGGAGTAGCAAGTTGCAGGGCTGTTGCCATGGTCTTGGTGCATGGCAATGGGAATGTGGGGGTAGGTTTCCACAGCCGCGGTGATCAGGTGGCGGAGGAAGTTTTCACCTGCATACTTACGGGCACCCCGAGAAGCTTGCAAAATCACAGGGCTGTTAGCTTCTTCGGCAGCCTGCATAATGGCAAGAATCTGCTCCATGTTGTTCACATTGTAAGCAGGGATGCCGTATTGGTTCTCAGCCGCATGGTCAAGCAGCAGCCTCATAGGAACAAGTGCCATAGATGATCCTCCTAGTCCTTCGTTTTTTGTAACAGCTAATGTCAGATAAATCCTTACAACAATCTTAAAGGATTGTCTGACCGTGCGCGAATCAGAAGTGAAGAATTTTAAGTAGATCTTCCTAAGGATGTGAATTGCAATGTCCAATAACAAGGCAATTGAGCGATCGCACTGGAGCCTGAAACCTAAGGTATATCTGGCTCGTAGCAAGGATTGATAATTTTATGGGTCGCCTGGGACTCGAACCCAGAACAAATCGGTTAAAAGCCGAGTACTCTACCATTGAGTTAGCGACCCATGACGTGTGTCTGACGAACACGCCATTTACTACCTTAGCATAGGTTGTGATAAAAACAACAGGCTAAGAAACTTTTTTGTCCCACCCTCCAGATTGCTATCCCAGGGTGGCGCTGATCTGCACCACCGTGTCTAGGGTGGCTCCGGCATCGAGGCGGATGAGGCGATCGCCGCTGTTCATGGCATTGCGCGGGGCACTCCAGGGTTCTAGACAATAAAAAGGTTTGCCCTTGACGCTCCAAAAAACCAGAGTGGAATAGAGGGTGTCGTAGTCGAGACGGATGCGTAGATCGCGATCGCTGTCCTTGACACTGGCGGTGGTGGTGGAAACATCGGTGAAGGCTACATCTACTTCGGCTTGGCTGAAGTCGAAGCTGCCGGTGAAGGGATAGATCTTGGGATCATCCTTGGGCTGGTAATGGTTGGCGGGAATCTCCAGCTCTAGGTTGGCAGCATTGGCGGTATTGAAATAGGGATGGAGCCCGGTGGAGAAGGGCATGGGTTCATCCGAGTGATTGGTGTAGAGCTGGTGGATGCTGAGGGTGTTGCCGAGCAGGCGATAGGTGAAGGTAATCTCAAAGTCGAAGGGATAGACGGCGCGGGTGTGGTCATTGCTGGTGAGCCGCAGGGTGAGGCTGGCGGCATCTTGTGTGGATTGATCCACAACCTCCCAGGGCAGGGTGCGCCCAAAGCCGTGTTGGGGAAGCTTGTAGGTTTTGCCCTTGTGAGTATAGGTGTCGTCGGGCAGGTTGCCGCAGATGGGAAACAGGATGGGAATGCCGCCGCGAATGCTGAGGGTTGGATCGAGGAAGCGATCGCCCTCTAGGTAGAGCAAGGCGTGGGAACCGATTTGCCATTGGGTCACAATGCCGCCCCGTCCTGGAACAACATCAATCGATGATTCGGCAGCGGAGTCACTCAGGACATAGGTGGTGTAAGGCTGGGATTTTTGGGCGATCGCAAACATGGGGCTACAGCTCTGAACTCAACCGCTTTTACTCTAGCGCCATTCTCTAGATTGCTTGCTGCTGATTCCCTAAATTTCAAGATTTGTGCAACCCCGATCAGAAAATTGGGCGAAATGAGCGATCTACTCCTATGATTGGGGGACTCAAACGTTTGATTGGCCTAGATATTGGGTAGAGGAGTAATCAGTTCATGCTTAGTATGGAGCAGGTGAACCTGGGGGCAGTGGTGCAAAGCGCCCGTCGTGGTGATCTAACGGCGATCGCATATTGGTTGAACCTTTACCTCCTGCCGCAGGGATGCTGCGCAAAAGTCACCCAGTTGCTACCCACCCGTATGCATGTGGTAGTGCTGTGTCGCCAGTTGCCCGATCGGCAGATCATGCTCACCGCTATGAGCGATCGCCTCCTGCGCCTTGGACTGCCTACGCTCTACTGGGCTCATATCACCGTTAAGCTAGCCAGCAGCACCGATGTCATTCTTTGGGAAGAGACCCTCACCCTGGGGGTGCCGCCTGCGCCCGTCCCCGTTCCCCAACCAATTGCCCAGCCTTCAGGGCTGCAGGTCTGGCTGCGTAACGTCGGTCAAACCTGTGCTAGCGCAGTCGATACAATCATGGGCTCGAAACCGTCGGACACTGTTGCTCTCTATCGCCCCGTCGAACCGCGCTGGTCGCCGCGCAAGGTTTGGCTAGGCGGATCGGCAGCCCTCGCCTTTTTGCTGGGCTGTGGTGTAGAAGCTGTCAGCCACGTCACTACCCTCAACGCTGATGATCCATCCCAAGTTGGCACCCTGCCCCTACCAGATTTTCTAGGGCGATCGCCCGTTCCTACCTCGGGCATGGTGCAGGCAGCCTTAGAGCCAGTGCCGGTTATCATCCATCCCATTTCCCACAGCCGCCCAACCCTCACCCTCAGCTTTAGCGGTGCGCCTTGGCTATCCACCGCCACCACCATGGTGAATCCCATTCAGAATGCCGATGTAGCGCTGTCCTATTTAGATATACCCGACGTGGTCGATGAGCAGACCGCAGCTTGGCCCACCGAAGATGCCTGGATCGATAGCGGCATTGATGTTGTCAGTACCCCATCCCAAGTCGATGAACCGCGATCGCGCCGGGCTGATGTACAGCGCATTCTATCCGTGCTGGAGCAAGCTGGATTGCGCACCGTGGGCCATGGCACGACGCCCACCGCCGCCCGCCGTCCTGAAATCTTGGACGTGGATGGTAAACGCATCGCCTATTTGAGCTACACCAGCTCGGTTGCCAGCAGCACCAGTGATCCGCTCACGGATCAAATTACCACCGATGTACAGGCGATTCGTCCCCAAGTTGACTGGGTGATTGTCAATTTCCATTGGCAAGATGCGATGGCGGACTATCCCTCAGCCCAGCAGGTGAACTTAGCCCACCATGCCGTCGATCAGGGCAGCGATTTGGTAATTGGCTACCATCCCCAGGTGCTCCAGGGTGCAGAAATCTATCGCGGGAGAGCGATCGCTTACTCCATTGGCAATTTCATGCCCGAAGGCGATGCCACCGATCCAGCTACAGCGAACTACGACACAGCGGTGCTCAAAGTCTCTCTACGCGACGAGCAGATGCGCCTAGAGGTCTTGCCCGTGCAGGTGGAAGCGGGGCAACCACGCTTGGCCGATCAGGATAAAGCTGAACAGATTCAAACCTATTTAGACCAAGCGTCGGGACTGTTTGATGAACCGTTACAGTCACCTATTGTTCTAGACCGTCGCATCGAACAAAGCGATCGCGATAGTCAAGACAAACCTGCATCTGGGTTCCGACATGAGTCTGACATCCAGGGCGAGTCTGGCTTTCAAGACGACTCCCAACCCAAGGACATGTCTGGGGAAGCCAGGGAGAGCGATGGCGAAAACAAGCAGGATCAGGAACTGCTGAATAATTCCTTCACCACCTTTCCCACTGCCGACCCATGGGATACCCCATTGGATGAACTGAGGTTAGATGAACCGAGCGTTGAAGACGAGCCGTAAATCTGCCCCAGCCGTCTACCCTTCGGTCATATGCCATGCCCAAGAACAAGATCAACAAAGAGGCTAGCCTAGCAGGCATACTGCCAAAATACCAACGGCTGTCGCTGGCTGGCTTTAGCCTTTTTGTGGTGGGAGTTGTATACTTTGGGGCATTTTCTAGCCTAGATCTCTATGCTCCTCTCAAAGCCTATCTAGCCACAGGGCCACTGCAAATTGGTGCTATGGCCTATCTCTTAATGACGTGGCGCAATACGACCAAAAAGCGATCGAAGAGCTAGAGCAATCATAGTTGAAGATGGCTAGGAAATCGTAGAGATAGGAATAGTCTAGCGCCTCCAGAAAGCCTCTCCTAAACAGTCTAGTAAACAATCCTTACAACTTTCCGTGGGATGATTGAGTCCCTCTAAAATGAGAATGTTTGGATAAGGGTGTTCACCTGGTGTTTAAATTCTCAAAAGGCTATTTTGATGAACGACTTCATTACGTTTATTCTCTTCGTTGCATTCTATGCTTACATTTCCTACTCCCTTCAAACCATCTGCGATCGCTTAAGAGTTGAAAACTCTTGGTTGGCGTGGGTTCCTATCGCCAATGCCTATGTCATGTGCTTAGCTGCAGACAAGCCTGGCTGGTGGGTGATACTGTTCTTCATTCCCTTTGTGAATGTCGTTGTCGGCATTCTAGTTTGGGTTGAGATCTGCAAGAAGCTTGGGAAATCACCTTGGCTACTCCTGCTATTTTTGGTGCCACTGCTCAACTTAGCACTCATTGGTTACCTCGCCTTTGGCTAAAGTATTTGGCCCTAAACTAATGTCACTCAAAAGTGCCCATGTCCGTCAGGACGTGGGCACTTTCAGTTGAGTCCATAGTGGACTATGTTCATGGGCGATAAGGGCGATCGCACTGGGAGCATCCCAGTTTCGCAAGTTGACCCTCATCCCCCAACCCCTTCTCCCAAAAACGGGAGAAGGGGAGCTAGATTCAAAGTCCCTCGCCCGACTT